>CBFGYX010000187.1:0-4257 GCA_965653075.1 uncultured bacterium | reverse complement strand
TGTGGGAAACCTGGCGACGTGGCAGCCGTAGCCGCGTGCGTCATTACAAGGAACGCGTATTTTGTCATCCCGTCGTTGAGCGCGGGATGCTCTTTTAGTTTGATTGCCGCGAGGCGGCTTGAGACATGGCAACATTCACAAAGGATGACATCCGTAGCCTGTTAGAGCGTGTCCACACGCTCGGAGGCTATCTTTGACGTCGATAATCGACGTCAGAAAGCGGAGGCGCTGAACCAGAAGCGTCTCGACCCGGACTTCTGGAACGACCCCGAGAAGGCGCGCATCGTGGAGATGGAGATCGCCACGGAGGAGTCGTGGGTGAACGACTACGACGCACTCGTGCGGCGGGCGGAGGACGTAGAGACGCTGCTCGTGTTGGCAGATGAGGAGGACGACGCCGATCTGGCCGCGGAGATCGAGAGCGAGTGTGAGCGGCTGGTCGAGGATCTGGAGAAGCTGGAGTTCCGCAACATGCTGAGCGGTCCGGATGATCACCGGAACGCAATCCTGTCGATCCATTCGGGGGCAGGCGGCACCGAGAGTCAGGATTGGTCTGACATGCTTTTGCGGATGTACACGCGGTGGGCCGAGAACGAGGGCTTCAAAGTTGAGATGCTCGAGCACCAGGAAGGGGAGGTTGCCGGCATCAAGAGCGCCAGCCTTCACATCCAGGGGCCGTTCGCGTTTGGCTACTTACAATCCGAAAGCGGCGTGCACCGGCTCGTTCGTATCTCGCCGTTCGACTCGAGCGGTCGGCGCCACACGTCGTTCGCGAGTGTGTTCGTTTACCCGGAGATCGACGATACGATCGAGATCGACCTGAATCCGGCCGACCTCGAGCTGCAGACGTTCCGTTCGGGCGGCAAGGGCGGCCAGAACGTGAACAAGGTAGAGACGGGCGTCCGCTACATCTGGACGGGCACGCTGTCGAACGGTGAGAGTCCGCGCGTGGTGGCAGAATGTACGGAAGAGCGGAGCCAGCTTCAGAACAAGGAACGCGCGATGACGATGCTGAAGAGCCGCATTTACCAGCTCGAGCGGGATATCCAGGAAGCGGCCAAAAGCGAAATGGAGGGGCAGAAGAAGAAGATCGAGTGGGGGAGCCAGATCCGGTCGTATGTATTCCAGCCGTATACGATGGTGAACGACCACCGGACGGAGACGAAGGAAACGGATGTGCAGTCGGTGATGGATGGGGATCTGGGGCCCTTCATCAAAGCGTATCTGATGCAGCAAGCGGCGCCCGAGCAGTAGGCACCGGCCTCGCCGACGATTATCTTCTGTACCAATCAACGCCCGCTCTGGTCATTTGGGTGACCGGGCGGGCGCACGTTTTTAAACGCCTCACTTACTTCAGGGCCGTCCAATCGACATGACGAATCGCCGTCATCACTTTGATTTCCTCGTCATCGGCAGCGGAGTGGCCGGCCTTTCGTACGCGCTCAAGGTGGCCGAGCACGGCTCGGTAGCCGTCGTCACGAAGAAAAACTCGGTCGAGTCGAACACGAACTACGCGCAGGGCGGGGTGGCGGCTGTCCTCGATGAGAACGACAGCTTCGACAGCCACATCGCCGACACGCTGGATGCCGGCGCAGGCTTGTGCGATGAGGCGGTTGTCCGGATTGTGGTGGAGGAAGGGCCGGAGCGCGTGCGAGAGTTGATGCAGCTTGGCGCTTCATTCACGCACACGGGCGAGCGGCTTCATCTGGGGCGCGAAGGTGGACACTCGTCGAACCGGATCGTGCACGCGGCCGATGCGACGGGCCGTGAGATCGAGCGCGCGCTCGTGGACCGGGCGTCGTCTCACCCGAATATTTCGCTCTTCGAGTATCACTTTGCCATTGAGCTGATCACCGAGCACCACCTCGGGCAATTCGTGTCGCGGCTTCGGGATGATATCCACTGCTTCGGGGCATACGTACTCGACGAGGAGACAGGCGAGGTTATGACCTTCCTCGCGCGGCGCACGTTGCTCGCGGCCGGAGGCTCGGGTCAGGCGTATCTCCACACCACGAACCCGGCGATCGCCACCGGCGACGGCGTGGCGATGGCATATCGGGCCAAAGCGCGGATTGCCAATATGGAGTTCGTGCAGTTCCATCCGACCACGCTGTTTCACCCCGAGGCACGTTCATTCCTCGTTTCGGAGGCTGTTCGAGGTGAGGGTGGCCGCCTGTTCACGCAGGACGGCAACGCCTTTATGACGGATTACGACCCGAGGGGCGAGTTGGCGCCGCGCGACATTGTGGCCCGCGCCATCGACGACCAGTTAAAGAAGCGAGGCGAGGATTACGTTCTACTGGATATATCCCACAAACCGGCGGACTACCTGCGCGAGCACTTTCCAACGATCCGGGAAACGTGTCTGCGCTTCGGCATCGACATCACTCGGGAGCCCATCCCCGTGGTGCCGGCAGCGCATTATCAGTGCGGCGGCGTCGTAACGGACCGGATGGGGCGGACGTCAATCGAAGGTCTGTACGCGTGCGGCGAAGTGGCGTGCACAGGCCTGCACGGGGCCAACCGGCTGGCGAGCAACTCGCTGTTGGAGGCGCTCGTATTTGCGCATCGAGCGGCAGAAGCAGCGATTGGTGAAATCGCGTCGGCTAAATCGCCGAATGGCGTTCCCGACTGGGATGAGAGCGGAACGGCACATCCTCAGGAATGGGTGCTCGTTTCCCACAATCGCAGTGAGCTTCAGCGGATCATGTGGGATTATGTGGGGATTGTCCGCTCGACCCTGCGGCTTGAGCGCGCCCGACGCCGCATCGCAATGCTGAGCGAGGAGACCGAGGATTTCTATCGACGCTCAACCGTGTCGACCGGGCTCTGCGAATTACGCAATCTGGTGGCCGTGGCTCACCTCATCATCAAATGTGCGCAGCGCCGGCGCGAGAGCCGCGGCCTTCACTACACGCTCGACTATCCGCAGTCACAGGAAGATGAACGGCGCGACACGCTCGTGTGAGGCCAGGAGTCGTCTTTCGTCTACAAAGACGAGAACGATTCACGCCATCTTTTTACCGAAACATCGGCCCGGCGCATTTGTTTGCCTATGCTGACGCACGCAGTCTTGCCAACGCGCCGCCATCGGCCGTATATTTAGTATGTCCGACAGGGGGGCTCCCTGGCCGCCCCTTTTTTGTTGGGGGTAGACGGAGGATGCGTATGGCGCCCGCCCGAGGTTTCGGGATCGGGCGTTTTTTGCAGAAGAACGGTAGTTAAACATGACATTGTCGACGGAAAAACTCCCGCAGGACATGCGGTCGCGGATCCGCGATTACGTCGAAGAAGTGATTCAGGGCACCGATTTATTCGTGGTCGACGTTCAGGTTCGCGGTCAGAAAGGATCGCAGGTGATCGAGGTTTACCTCGATGCTGATTCGGCACTGCATGCGGATCGTCTGGCGACGGTCAGCCGCGAGCTGGGCTTCCTGCTGGAGACCGAGGATGTTGTCTCGGGTCGGTACAATCTGAACGTATCATCCCCGGGAGCCGAGCGCGGGCTGACTCATCCGCGTCAGTATCGTAAACACGTGGGCCGTGGCCTGCGTGTGGAGCGCCGTGTACCCGAAGGTGAAAAGTCAGCCGCTATCGTCGGTGACCTGCTCGAGGTCGACGATGAAGCGATTATTTTGTCGGACGGGTCGAGCGGTTCGGTGCGCATCTCATACAATGAAATCGAGGCGGCGCGTGTTCAACTGCCGTGGTAATTCCGGCGCCGCACATCGAAAGAAAACTCAACGCTCATGCAAAGTTCGGTACTTGTATCGTCGTTCGCGGAGATTGCCCGCGAGAAAGGCATCGACCGCGATACGCTTCAGATGATCATGGAAGACGTCTTCCGTGCCATGATCCGTAAACGATATGGCGCAGACGATGCGTTTGAGATCATCTTTAACCCGGATCACGGCGATATCCAGATCCTGCATATTCAGGAAGTGGTGCCGGATTACGATCTCGAGGATCCGGTAACTCAGATCGAGGTCTCCAAAGCGAAGCTGATCGACGAAGATTTCGACGTCGAGGACGAAGTTGCCAGCGAAGTGAGCATAGCCGACTTCGGGCGTCGAGCCGTGATGACGGCGCGGCAGACCTTCAGCCAGCGCATTCGCGACATTGAGAAGGAAAACGTTTTTCAGGAGTATTCCGAGATTATCGGCGAGATCGTCGTCGGCGAGATTTATCAGGTCCGGCGGCGATCGAGCCGTGATGACGGCGCGGCAGACCTTCAGCCAGCGCATTCGCGACATTGAG
>CBFGYX010000186.1:0-4264 GCA_965653075.1 uncultured bacterium | reverse complement strand
GAAGATGGTCCCCCGATCGGCCTCCTCAAAATAGCCCGTCCGGCGCTCCACTGCACCCGTATAGGCACCCTTCTCAGCGCCGAACAGCTCCGATTCAATGAGCCCCTCAGGGATCGCGCCGCAGTTGACGACAACGTGCGGGTTGTGCCTCCTGCCGCTCATCTCGTGCAATGCGTTTGCGACAAGTTCCTTCCCCACCCCGCTCTCGCCTTCGATCAGGACCGAAATATCGGTCCGCGCCACCTGCCGCACGCGGTCGATGACCTGGCGAATGCCCGGCGACGTGCCGGTGATGCCGAACCGTTCCTGAAAGGACTCCCGATCCATCTGATTCCTTTATGCTGACGAAATGACAAGCTCATGTTCTCACAGCACGGGACGCGGAAGGATCCCATCAATATCTGCCGAGAACACGTGCAGAACCAGGTTCTACGCGGAAACGGCCGTGCCAAGCAACGTGGCCGACGTACAGTCGTTGATGCGGACGTCGACGTAATCTCCCTGCTGGTACGACATTCTGTCGAACACCACCATCTTGTTGGTGTCCGTGCGCCCGGCCAGTTGATCGTCGCTCCGCTTGCTCGGTCCTTCGACGAGCACTGTCTGGATAGTGCCGACGTCGCGGCGGTTGCTCTCGAGTGCGTGAACGGCTTGCAGTTCGATGATCTCGGAGAGGCGGCGCTTCTTCACGTCTTCCGGCACATCGTCTTCGTATTTGCGCTGCGCGTATGTGTTCGGACGCTCAGAGTAGATGAACATGAACGCATGATCGTAGCGCACCTGCTCCATCAGCGTCAGGGTTGCGCGATGCTCCTCCTCCGTTTCACCGCAGAAGCCGGCGATGATGTCGGTCGAAAAAGCCACGCCAGGCACGATGCTGCGCGCACGTTCGATGAGGGATAGGTATTCGTCGCGCGTGTACGTGCGGCGCATGCGCGCCAGCACCTCGGTATCGCCGTGTTGCACGGGCAGGTGGATGAAGTTGCAGACGTTCGGCCGTTCACGGTGTACGTGCAGCAGTTCGTCTGAACAGTCCTTGGGATGACTCGTGGAATATCGGACTCGCAGATCCGGTGAAACCAGGCTGATACGATGCATCAGCTCGGGGAAGTCCACAGAGGTCCCGTTGTTGCCGTAGCGATACGAGTTGACGTTCTGGCCGAGTACCGTGACTTCTTTGAAGCCGGCCTCGGCAAGTTGCTCACATTCGGCGAGGATGCTCTCCACGGGCCGGCTGCGCTCGCGGCCGCGCGTAAACGGCACCACGCAGAACGAGCACATATTGTCGCATCCGCGCATGATCGACACGAACGCGGAGACGCCATTCGAATCGTACCGGACAGGCGCGATGTCGGCGTATGTCTCCTCGCGCGACAGGTGGACGTTGACAGCGGCCTGGCCCGACTCGTTCGACACATTGAGCAAACGCGGGAGGTCCCGATAGGCATCGGGCCCGACGACGATATCAACAAGCTTCTCCTGCTCGAGCAGCTTGTGCCGAAGCCGCTCGGCCATACATCCGAGCACGCCCAGTTGAAGCGTCCGACCTTGCTTCCGTATCTGCGCGCGAAAATCGTCGAGCCGGCGGCGCACCTTCTGCTCGGCGTTCTCACGGATCGCGCACGTGTTCAATAACACCACATCGGCCGTATCAGGATCGCGCGTCAATCCAAATCCATTCTCGCGCAGCACCGACGCCACGATCTCGGAGTCCGACACGTTCATCTGGCAACCATAGGTCTCCAGATAGACCGTGCGTTCACCACCGGACTCCATGTTGACCTGCCGCGGCGAATCAATGTCGGCGTGGTCGTCGGTAAGGATTGGGAGGTCGGTTATCAGCGCCATTTTACTACGAGATCGATGAATTGCATGAGGGTCGTCCGCCGCAAGTGAAGATGAACGCGGGGGGTTGACGGCGGTTCGGGTCTCAGTTCCTGGTTCCTGGTTCCTGGTTCCTGGTTCTTGGTTCTTGGTTCTTGGTTCTTGGTTTGTGGTTTGTGGTTTGTGGTTCTTAGTTTGTGGTTTCTGGTTTCTGGTTCTCGGGTCTCTCGCATTGCTCATCGCTCAGAAATCACGCTCGGAACTCACCGCTCAACCTTTTCTCTCACCCAGAACACCATTTCCTGATCGGTTTCTTCTTCCTGGCCTATCTCCTTCCAACCGTAACGCGCGACCATTTGAGGCTGCCGGACGTAGCCGCGCTTCCGCCAGAAGTCGTCAAGCGGGCGGTATCCGATCGGCCGGTGCGGATGGTCATCGGGCCTCACGACCGCACAGAAGGTGGTTACGCCGTAACCGAGGCGTTCCGCAAACGCCTCGCGTTCATCAAAGAAACGATGACCGGCTCCCATGCCACGGTATGCCTTCTCCAATACCGATTCGCCAAAATAGAAGACATCGGCGAGGTCATACTTCGACTGTTCGAACGGCTTTCGAAAATCTGCATCCGCATCCAGCAGCGGTACGCCCGTCGACACACCGACGACGTCGCCACCCGAGAGCGCGAGCACGAAAACGCTGTTCTTCGACGCCGCGTACTTCCGCATATAACCTGCCTCGTACTCGGCATCTCCATCGTACAGATACGGAAACTCACGAAATACCGCTATGCGCAGCCGCACCAGCTCACGTAAGTAGGGCTCGATGTCCGAACCGGACATCACGCGGATCTCTAATTCCGGAGGTAATCGATCGGTTGAAAGGCGCTGGTCAGCCACGCGATGGAAGGAGGTTGATACCGAGTTCGTTATTTGGTGCACGGTGCAAGATATTTCCCGCACTCGACATTGACCCGCATTCGCACGTTTTCATTATGTCTGATCTTCGTGTCGGAATCCTTGGTTTCGGCCTCGCCGGTGAGCACTTCCATGCACCGTTCATCGATGCACTCGACGGCATGCGGCTGCTGGATATATCAACCAGCCGCCGGGAGTACGCACACAGTAAGTATCCGCAGGCAACGATTCACGAGACGCCGGCGTCGCTCCTGGATCGCAGCGACGTTGAGCTGGTCGTCGTGGCTACGCCCAGCCGATTGCATGCTGAACACGCCAGGCAAGCATTGGAAAGCGGGCGTCATGTCGTCATCGACAAGCCGTTTACGGTGACGACGAGCGAGGCGGATGAACTTATCGAACTCGCCGAGCAAAAGAATCGGGTACTGTCGGTGTTCCATAATCGGCGCTGGGACGGCGACTTCATGACCGTTCGCAAACTGGTCGAGGAGAACCGCCTTGGCCGCATACACAGATTCGAATCGGCGTTCGATCGTTACGCACCGGTTGTGCAAGACCGCTGGCGCGAACTCCTCGAACCCGGTGCCGGTTTACTGTACGACCTCGGGCCTCACCTCATCGATCAGACGCTCGTTCTCTTCGGCCCGCCGCGGTGGATCCACGCGCGCCTCATGAAGCAGCGCGAGGGCGCCGTAACTGATGACTTCTTCCACATCACGCTCGGCTACGATGAACTGACCGCTGTCTTGACCGCCGGGCGTCTTTACCGCACGCCGGGCCCGCGCTTCCGCCTCGACGGCACGAATGGTTCGCTCGTCAAGCACGGCGTCGATCCGCAGGAGGATCAACTACGGCGCAACATCCATCCTCTCACACCAGGGTTCGGGGAGGATGACGCCGACAATCATGCGCGGATCGTGTGGGATGAAGACGATCAAGCTCTGGCCGTCGACGGACGCCTCCGCACCCATACTGGAACGTACATCGAGTACTACCGCCAACTCCGCGATGCCATCCGCGGACGCGGTGAGGTGCCGGTGCGGGCGCAGGCCGGGCGCGAGACGATCCGAATCGTCGAAGCGGCCTTTCAAAGCGACCGCGAGGGTCGGCGCGTTGACCTTTAGTCCGCCCGTCAGAACTGAGCCGCAATGCGACCGGCGATGAGCTTGCCGACGTTCAATGACGCCGTGGCTGCAGGTGACGCCGCATTACACACATTGACGAAGCGATCCATCTCTTCAAAATAAAAGTCGTCGACGAGGTTACCCTGCCGGTCGATAGCTTGTGCACGAACGCCCGACGGCGCCGCAACCAGATCGTCCTCCGTCACATCGGGAATAAGCCGCTGCAGCGTGCGGGTATAGTACGTCTTGCTCAACGTCTGCCGGATCTCATGGATGCCGGTCCGCCAGTGGCGCGTAACGAGGCGTAGTAACCCGGGGTTACGCGCGGCCTCGATGATATCGCGAGGCACGACGTCTCGAAGGGTGTACCCCTCGCGTGCCGTAGCCAGAATGGCGCTCGGC
>CBFGYX010000185.1:0-4289 GCA_965653075.1 uncultured bacterium | reverse complement strand
AATCAGTAAAGGCAACCTGCAAAGACCATGAAACCAAAGACCCTCATCGGCCTCATCGCGATGATCGCCTTCGGCTCGCTGCTGCTGTTGAATTTCGGCAGCCAGGTGGGTGGATACATGAGCTTTGCCGACGCCGAGGCCGCCGGCCGCAGCGCGCACGTCATCGGTGAGTGGGTGCAGGACCGGCAGACGTCGTACGACCCGCAGTCGAACATTTTCACGTTCCACATGCGGGATGAGGCGGGCAACTTGATGCAGGTCGAATACCCGAATCCGAGGCCGGCCAACTTTGAGGATGCCGAGCGCCTGGTGGTCGAAGGCAAGATGCACGGCGGTGTCTTTCAGGCATCTCACATCCTGGTGAAGTGCCCATCCAAGTATAACGATGAACGAGCGCTTCAACAGTTGCAGCCGGTATCGGACCAGTAGGCTGCAATGGTGGGGCTGGGCGATGGCGCTCGCCTTCGTCGCCGCAGCACCTTCTGCAATAGCGCAGCCGGCTGACGACCCGCCGATCGAGGCCTGTGCAGACGAGGCGTCGTGCGCCCTCGAGAGCCGGCATCTCATGCACGATGCCGCTGAGATTTTCGATGCCGCGCAGCGGTCGATCCACCGCATGTCGCCCGTCGACTTTGAGCAGGACGAAGAGCATTACCGCATCCGCGCGGCCTTTCGCGTCCTGTTCTTTCTTGATGACATGCACGTGGCTATCGTGCCGACGAGCAATGGCTGTACGATGCACGTGAGAAGCGAGAGCCGAAGCGGCGTCTGGGATGCCGGCGTCAACCGCAGGCGCGTCGAGCGATTCTTCCGAACCCTGGAGCGGATCCTGGAAGAGGCCGCATCGCCGGCCGAGCCATAACCGGACGCACCTCGGCACGTCCGGCCGGCTCAGTTCAGATAAAGCGCCGACGCGATCAGGAAGTAGACCGTCAGCCCAACGATATCATTCAGCGTGGTCACGAACGGCCCCATCGCGCTCGCGGGGTCGATGCCGAGGCGTTTCAGTAAAAACGGCACGAGCGCACCGTTGGCCGTCGCGAGCAGGATGACGGTGAACATGGTGAGGCCGACGGTCAATGCAAGCCGTGGGATATCTCCCAGACCGATGAGCCAGACCACCACGCCCACCGTTATGCCGAGTACGGTGCCGTTGAGGAGCGCAACGAGCGTCTCCTTCGCCATCCGCTTGAACGCATCGCCGAGCCAGAAATCGCCGGACGAAAGTCCCTGCACGGCAATCGCCGCGGCCTGGACGGCTGCGTTGCCGCCCATCGCCGTCACGATGGGGATGAACGTGGCGAGGACGACGGCTTGTTCGAGGCCTTCTTCAAACGACCCGATGACGAGCCCCGATAGCGCCGCACCGGTCAGGCCCACGAGCAGCCACGGCAGCCGACCTCGCGATATCTCGAACACGCTGTCGGTCGGCTCTTCATCGGCCGAGATACCGTGCATCAACTGGAGGTCTTCCTCGGCCTCTTCGAGAATGACGTCGACCACGTCGTCAATCGTGATACGCCCGACAAGCCGGCCATCCTGATCCACCACTGGAAGCGACACCAGGTCGTACCGCTCCATGATCCGCGCCACTTCTTCCTGGTCGAGGTCCGGCGTTACCGATAGCACGTCGCCGTCCATCGCCTGGGCAACCTTGACACCGGCCGGCGTGAGCAACAGATTCTTCAGCGACACCGTGCCGACGAGGTTGTGCTCACTGTCGACCACAAAGACCGAATAGATCGGCTCGACGAGATCGGCATGACGCCGCACCTCCTCCGTCGCCTCCGCAACCGTCCAGTCTTGCGGCACCGCCACGAGTTCGGTGCCCATGATGCCGCCCGCGGTATCCGCCTCATAGGCGAGCAGATCCCGGATGTCACGCGCGTCTTCGAGCCCGGGCAAGAGCCGATTGGTTAGCTCAGTCGGCAACTCGTTCAGAACGTCGACGGCGTCGTCCGTATTCAACTCATCGATCAGCGACGTCGCCCGTTGCTGGTCGAGGCGCTCGATCAGGTTGGTACGGATCGACGGGTCGATCTCGGGGATGACCTCCGACGCGCGCTCCGTAGACAGCCACTCGAATAACCTCCACCGCTCATCCGGCGCCAGGTGGCGCATCAGCACGGCGAGGTCGGCCGAGTACAAATCGGTGACGACGTTCATCACCATCGCCTGCTGATCCGACCGGATCAATGTGGCGATATCCGCGACAAGCTGCTCGTCTACCTCAAGACTGGCGCGCTTCGGCTCTTCTGTCGGCAGTGTCTCGGCCATTGTTGTACGTGCCTACCGGTGAACGTTTACTACAGCTCGGCAAGATACGGATTCAGTTCCCACCGCCACCGCGCACCCCATGACCTTCGACGAACTTCCCAAGTTCGACAAAATCCGCCGGACTCAACTCTTCAGCGCGCAGCGGCGCAAACCCCTCCGGCATCGTCAATCCACGCTCTTCGAAATAGCGTCCGAGGCTGTTGCGAAGGGTCTTCCGCCGCTGGTTGAAGGCCGTTCTGACGAGCCCGCGCAATGTCTCCATGTTTACGACCGGCACGTCGGCTTTCAGCTTGAGCCGGATCACCGCGCTCGTCACATCGGGCTTTGGCCGGAAGACATGCTTCGACACGCGGAAGAGGATCTCGGGGTCGGCGAAAAGCTGTGTCATTACGCTCAAGATGCCGTATGCCTTCGTCCGAGGCACCGCCACAAGCCGCTCGGCTACTTCAAGCTGCATCATCAACACGGCCTCCGACACAACCTCGTGCCGGTCGAGCAAGCCGAAAAGTATCTGACTCGTGATGTAATACGGCAGGTTGCCCACCACATATACTGCCCGCCCGGCCGCAAGCGCGGTCCAGTCGACATCCAGCACATCGGCATGACGGATGTCCAGCCCCGGCAGCCGCTCCTTTAATAACGCCACCGCCCGGTCGTCGATCTCCACCGCCACCAGATCGGGATACCGCGCCAGCAGCTCGGCCGTCATCGCCCCAATGCCGGGCCCGATCTCCACCACCAGCGCACCATCCGGCGCACGAACGGCGTCGACGATCTTCCTGACCGTGTTCGGGTCGACAAGAAAATTCTGGCCAAGCGATTTACGTGGTCGAAGCAAGGCAGGACGCTAAACGATGGACGGTGAGACGATGGACGACGGTCGGCTGGACGATGGACGACGGTCGGTTGGATGATGGACGACGGTCGGCAGGACGACGAGACTCAGTGGACGACCAGAACCGAGAACTGAGAACCAAAAACCAAAAACTGAAAACTGAAAACTGAAAACCGACAACTGCCGCACTTCGTCAATCGTCCACATCAACCGACTGCCCCGGCGTCATCGAGCGGAGCGTGTGCACCAGTTCGATGGACGGCCGCGCGTCGTCGATGGTGAAGCCCCCACCCGCCAGCACCCGTTCGTAGACAACGGTATGCAGATCACGGAAGCCCGCGCTGAACTCAACCTCCTCGCCGTCCACCGTGATTGAACGGTAGGTCGGTGCATGCTCGCGCGTGGCATCAGGCAAGTCGTTGCGGTCGATCGACAAGAACCAGTCGACGTCGGCGCGCTCAAGTTCGAGCTTGCCGCCCATCTTTGTCTCCTCAGATTGCTCGAGCTCGATCCGCCGGACGCCGCCGAAAAACCACATCAGCAAATCGAAGAAGTGGATGCCAATGTTGGTAGCGATGCCACCCGCACGCGAAACATTGCCTTTCCACGAGTAACGGTACCACGTACCGCGCGATGTGATGTAGCGCAGCTTCACCTGCCGACGTTCGTTCGGTGTGGCAAGAAGCTGATCTCTAAGCGCGATGAGCGACGGGTGGACGCGCAGTTGCAGGATGGTGTAGATGCTGCGTTCGTACTCGGCCTCGAGTTCGGCCAGGGCGTCGAGATTCCACGGATTGAGCACGAGCGGCTTCTCACAGATGGCGTCGGCGCCAATGCGTAGCGCCAGCCGGATGTGCGCGTCGTGCAGGTGGTTCGGCGAGCAGATCGAGACGTAGTGGACGCGTTCGTCTTCAGGGCCGCGACGGCGGCGCTCGAGGTGCCGGTCGAAGCGCTCGAACTCGGTGAAGAACGCCGCATCAGGGAAGTACTGATCGAGGATGCCGACGGAATCGTGCGGATCGACGGCCGCAATCAACCGGTTGCCTGTCTCGTGAATCGCCTTGTAGTGCCTCGGCGCGATGTAACCGGCGGCGCCCGTCAAGGCGAAGTTCTTGGGCGCTTCGTTCATAAACGGACCAGCTCAGGAATGGCAGTTGGTAACACGGGCCGGACGGGG
>CBFGYX010000184.1:0-4293 GCA_965653075.1 uncultured bacterium | reverse complement strand
AGGGCCGTCCAGTCACTGAGGGAGGCCGGCGTCGACGATATCGCCATGTTGACGGGTGACAGAAAGGAGGTCGCAGACGTTATCGCTCGGCAGGTGGGGATCGATGAGGTACATGCTGACCTCTTGCCTCATGAGAAGGTCGACGCGGTGGCGGCCATGCTCGGGCGTGACTCGGCTGTCGCCATGGTCGGCGACGGCATCAACGACGCGCCCGCCCTGGCTCGCGCCACCGTTGGCATCGCGATGGGCGCGGCCGGCACTGAGACGGCACTCGAGACGGCCGACGTCGCGCTCATGGGCGACGACCTAGAGCGAGTGGGCTACGCCATTAAGCTGTCTCGACGCACGCGCGACATCATCATCCAGAACATCATCCTCGCCCTCGGCATCAAGGTGGTGATTTTCGGACTGGCCGTTGCCGGTGAGGCCACGCTCTGGCAGGCGATCTTCGCCGATGTAGGCGCATCTCTCATCGTCATTTTGAATGGGATGAGGCTGCTGCGGAAGGGCGGCACGCCTGGATGATCCGGACAGGTCCTATCCCAAAAAACAAAAGCCCTCTTCGGAATCACCTGCTGGAGGCTCCGAAGAGGGCTTCGTCTTGTACCGCGTACGGGATTCGAACCCGTGTTACCGGCGTGAGAGGCCGGCGTCCTGGACCCCTAGACGAACGCGGCGTTTGAAGTGGGCCCAGTAGTACATGAAGCCCGACGGCTGGTATCGGATTGATGGATTCTCCGAAATGAACCTCCAGCGAATCATCACCCGCCGTCTCCGGTAGAAGGCCCGCACGTTTGTTAATCCATTCGAAAAACTACCCTCATGTCCCTTATCACACGGACGAGCCGTGGCCTGGCGCTTGCCATGGCCGTGTTCATGCTAATCGGCTGCGGCCGCGCCTCTCAGGATGACGACGCGCCCATACGGCCGACCGTATATAATCTTGGTGATCCGGTCAATGACCCCGACATCGCCGCTGTAGTCAGCTCTGAATATGGAGCCGATACGCTGACCACCGAGTTCTTCCTCCGGCAGTACAATCTGATCCTGGAGCGTCTGCCGCAGATCGGCGCCGACCCCGGTCAACAGGAAGAGCTTCGGCGCAACATCGTCGAGGAGTTCGTCCGGCGTCATGTGGTCTTCGGTGTAGCCGATCAGGAAGGCATCCAGTCCGACAGCCTCGAAGTTGCCGACCAGATGGACCGGCTGCGCGCGCAGTTCGGTTCGGAGGACGAATTCCAGGATGCGCTCGCGGCAAACGAGATCACAGAAGACTCACTTCGCGCATCGATCGCCGAAGATCTGCGGCAGCAGGCCGTGCTCATGCACTTCGCGTCCTCCGTTGCCGCCCCGTCTGATCTCGACATCGAACGCTTTCGGCGTGAACAGGCCGAAGAAATTCAGGCGCAACACATTCTGTTTCTCACGCAGCCCGGGCTTTCGGAGGATGAACGCGATGACATCCGTTCGCGGGCCGAAGCCGTCCGGGACTCCGCGCGTCAGGGTGTCGACTTCGCCGAACTTGCGCAGCGCCACAGCGACGACGGTTCGGCCGCGCGCGGCGGCGATCTGGGATATTTCCGGCGCGGGATGATGGTGCCCGAGTTCGAAGATGCGGCCTTTGCGTTGAGCGACTCGGGAGATGTCACCAGAGACCTCGTCGAGACGCAGTACGGGTATCACATCATCCGGCTGACAGGCCGGCGCACCGGCGAGGTGATGGATACGTCGCTGGCGCGGCAGGGCCTCGAGATGCAGCGGCGTCAGCGTGAGGTCCAGAACCGGGTTCAGACGCTGACGGAGGGCGCCGAGCTGCGCGTCAATCCGGAGGTCGTCCAGGCCGAAATCAATCACGACGTATAGTCGTCGCTTGACGGCCAGCAAGTTATGGCGGCCATCTTATAGGCTCAGATCTGCTCCGCCGACGTCATGCGTCGGCGGAGCGCTGAGTCAGGATTTACTCGTCGGGGAGAGGCGGTGCATCACACGGTGGCGGATGCCGGCTTCGATGAAGACATCGCCGACGGGCTCGAAGCCGAAATCGGTGTAAAACCCCACCAGATGCTCTTGAGCGTGGATCAGGAAATCGTCGAAGCCTGCACGCCGAGCGTCGTCGATCGTTGCCCTGACCATGCTCCGTCCGTACGAGAGGCCCCGATATTCCGCGAGCACAGCGAACCGCTCGAGTTTTGCCACGGCTTTCTTGCGATAAGCGACGGTTCGCCATCGCGACACGGCCACTGGAACGTTCTCCGCATAACCGATCAAATGCCGGCTGCGATCATCGTGAACATCCCATTCTTCCTCTGGGTCGCACGCCTGCTCGATCACAAAAACCTGATGGCGGATCGATCGGGCCTGCTCCCACTGCTCGTCGTTCTCCACCGCCCGAACGACAAGCGGAAGTATGTGTGTTGTCTCTCGGTAAGTCATTCGGCGCTCTGGTTTAGCTGCCCGGAAATCAACAGACGCGCGTCATCACGCTGACCGTGACCTGCTACAATCCGACCCCACGCTTTACAAGCAACGGTAATTAATGGCCTGGCTTTTCAAAGATCCCTCTCTCGATCGTGCCGATCGTTTCCAGCTCACGCTGGCAATGCTCATGCAGGTCATACTGCTGATCGGACTGGTCGTGGCCATCATCGAAGGGATCTGGCTGACCGTCTTTCTCGCGGCCTTTGCCTTCCTTATTACACTGCTACCCGCGTTCATACGCCGGAACTATCGAGTATACCTTCCGCTGGAGTTCGACTTCTTCCTCGTGCTGTTCGTCTTCGCCTCTCTCTTCCTGGGCGAGATGCAGTCGTATTACGAGCGGTTCTGGTGGTGGGATGTCGTTCTGCACACATCGGCCGGCATCTTGATGGGCCTAATCGGGTTTTCGCTTGTGTTCGTCCTCAATCGTCACGCACGCGTCGAAGTTATGCTCTCGCCGTTCTTCATGGCGCTCTTTGCCTTCTGCTTTGCGGAAGCAATCGGCGTGATCTGGGAGATCTTCGAGTTTGCCATGGACAGCTTCTTCGATATGAATATGCAGAAGTCGGGCCTTGTCGATACCATGTGGGATCTCATCGTCAACACCGTTGGCGCCGCTCTCGTGTCGACCGTCGGCTATTTTTACGTCAAGGGCGGCGAGTCCCTGTTATTCGACCGTGTGGTCAGGCGCTTTCTGGAACGCAACCGCCTGGTGGGCATGCGAAAGCCGTAGACGGCGCACCCGCGGATGTCCGGGTTGACGAAGCTTCTCCAACAAAAAAAGGGACTGCCCATCGAGCAATCCCTTTATCGAATCCGTTCAGCAGGTGAGACAACCCGCAGCCGTAAAGATTAATAGCGCCGGCTATGCTTGCGCGCGTTACGGAATGCTTTCTCCCGTGCTACCCGGCGTTCTTCAGACGGCTTCGTGAAGGCCATGTTCTGCCGGTAAATGCGCAGCACGCGGCTGCGGTTTACCGAGCGCTTGAAACGACGCAGCGCCCGATCGATCGACTCTTTGTCTCGTACTTTAACACCTACTGCCAAGGGGACCCTCCTGATAAAAATGTGTGCCGAATGCAGATCCGCAAAAATAGCTTTTGCGTCTCATGGATACAATCGTCAGCGATGAATGTTTCGTGCGTGTGCGACGTCGCACCGTCAACGTGAACCTGTTTTGTTATCCTGATTCTTCGACGCCTTAACCGGTCTGATCCTTCCGGACATATTTTTAAATCCCATGAAAATTGTACTGGCGACGCGAAATGAAGGCAAAGTCAGCGAGATGCGGCGGCTGCTTGCCGGCCTGAATATCGACGTTGTCTCGGCACGCGATTATTCAGTGCCGGAAGTCGTCGAAGACGCCGATACGCTCGAAGGCAATGCGCTGAAGAAGGCGAAAGCGCTGCACGAGGCGACGCGCTTGCCCGCGCTGGCAGACGATACCGGCCTTGAAGTCGACGCGCTGAACGGGGCTCCAGGTATTCACTCGGCCCGGTACGCAGGGCCGAACGCCAATGATGCGGCCAATCGTGCGCGGTTACTCAAGGCTCTTCAACATGAAACCAATCGCACGGCACGTTTCCGTACCGTCCTCGCCTACGCTGTCGACGGTGATGAACATTATTTCGAAGGCACGTGCGAAGGCACCATTACACACGAGGAGCGGGGAGACGACGGATTCGGTTATGATTCCGTTTTCATTCCGGAAGGGGAGGACCGGACGTTTGCGGAAATGCTCGCCGACGAGAAGAATGCCGTGAGCCACCGGGCACGTGCGATGCGGGCGTTCGTTGACTGGTTTCGAAGTGCAAA
>CBFGYX010000183.1:0-4296 GCA_965653075.1 uncultured bacterium | reverse complement strand
AGACCGCCCGTGATGAGCACGATGCGCAGCAGCTGCAGGCGCTCGCGCACTGACGAGCAAACTTGCTTTTCCTTCAGGCTCTCAGGAATAAAAAAGCCGCCGGACGATCGACTCATCCGGCGGCTTTCTTTATGATTACCTTCCTTAATTCAGCAGATGGCGATGCGCGGCATCATTCGACCAGAACGGGCTCGCGCCGATCGGCCGTAACCACGCGCTCCGCGAGGACATCGGTATACTGACCCGCAACGGCGGGCCAGCCGAAGCGTCCGCGAACGAACTCGTAGGCATCTGTAGCGGCGTCGTCGAGCAGAGATGGCGCGTAAATGTATCGAGCGATTGCTTCAGAGAATTCCCATGCGTTGCCGCTTTCGATCAGGTGCCCGTTGTGGCCTTCCTCGACCACATCGAGAATGCCTTCGAGGCTCGATGCAATCACGGGTAGACCTGAAAGGCCGGCCTCCAGCATGACCACGCCGAAGCCCTCCATATCCCCCTCAACAGGAATGTTGGGCATGACGAAGAGGTCGGCGCCCCGATAGAGTCGAGAAAGATCGACCTCCGAAAGACGGCCAAGCATGCGCACGCGGTGGTGGAGCCCCCGTCTCGAAATCGCAGCAGCGATCTCCTCGCGTTCCGGCCCGTCTCCCGCCATCCAGTAATGGACATTCTCCGGCAACAGCGGCATCACGTTCTCCACGAACCAGGCAAAGCCTTTACGTTTCACGTGACGGCCGACGCTCACCAGAACGAAGTCGTTTTCCGATAGGTGAACATCGACAGGTGTGACGTGCTGGAGCAGGTCGCGACGTGCTTTGCGCGAGCCTGGCGGAACGGGAAAGCGGCTCGTGTCGATTCCGTTCGGAACGACGATGCAGCGTGAAGGCTCAAGCCCACGCTGAACACAAGCGTCGGCCGTTGCTCGGCTGACAGGGAGCACCAGGTCGAGCGCCTCGAACACACGCGGGACAAACCGCTGATACGGTGCAAAAGAGGCCGTTACATCAAGACCGTGGACGATAGCGGCCGACAACACGCCATTCTTACGAAGCACGTCTTTCAGCTTGACGACCATCGATGCGGTGACCATCGACGAGAACAGGACGACATCGACCTCGCGCCGTTCGGCCATCCGCCGGATGCGCGTCATGCTCGACATCATGAAGGGGACGACGCGCACGTGCGACCAGAAAAAGCTCGACTGCAAGAGCTGGCCGTCGACGTCGATACCGTCTGCCCCTTTTAGCGCCGTGTAGAGCTCAGTAGCCACACGCTGCATGCCACCGACGTTTGACATCGGCTCATTCGGCGCAGGAAGGGAATGAGAAACGAAAAGAATCCGCAAAAGAAACCTCGCCTACAATCTATGTTCGTTGAAAGCTGCGGTTGAGGGAGATCCGCCGTGAGCCAAACCCGCGGCGCCCAGAATTTCATCGTAGTAGCCGACCAGACGCTCCAGCACGGCATCCCAGTCGTAATGCTGAGCGGAAGCTCGAGCTTGGCGTCCGAAGGCGGCCCGTTTGTCGCTGTCGGCCACGAGTTCGTGCAAACGGTCGGCGAAGGTGTCGACGTCCTCCGTGGGCACGAGAAATCCCGTTTGGCCTTCTTCGACGAGCGTTTGGCTGCCGGTTGCGCGTGCGCAGACGGTGGGCACCCCGCACGACATCGCCTCCAGGGTTGCGTTACCGAACGTCTCGGTATCGCTGGGGAAGAGGAAGACATCCGACGACGCATATGCCGTCGCGAGAGCTTCTCCTTCGAGGTAGCCGGTGAAGACGGATTCGGGCAAGAGCGACTGTAGCTCGTCGCGAGCCGGTCCATCCCCCACAATGAGCGTCCTGAATCGAGCGCCGCGCCGTTCGAGCCGCTGCAGGATGTCGGCCATGCGCCGAAGTCCTTTCTCCCACACAAGTCGTGACACGTAGGAAATCACGACCTCGTCGTCGGCGAAGCCGAGCGAGCGCCTCCATTCGAGAGACCGCCGCTCAGGTGCAAAGAGACTCGTCTCGACCCCACGCTCCAGCACGGCATCCCAGTCGTAATGCTGAGCGGAAGCTCGAGCTCGGCGTCCGAATGCGGCCCGTTTGTCGCTGTCGGCCACGAGTTCGTGCAAACGGTCGGCGAAGGTGTCGACGTCCTCCGTGGGCACGAGAAATCCCGTTTGGCCTTCTTCGACGAGCGTTTGGCTGCCGGTTGCGCGTGCGCAGACGGTGGGCACCCCGCACGACATCGCCTCCAGGGTTGCGTTACCGAACGTCTCGGTATCGCTGGGGAAGAGGAAGACATCCGACGACGCATATGCCGTCGCGAGAGCTTCTCCTTCGAGGTAGCCGGTGAAGACGGATTCGGGCAAGAGCGACTGTAGCTCGTCGCGAGCCGGTCCATCCCCCACAATGAGCGTCCTGAATCGAGCGCCGCGCCGTTCGAGCCGCTGCAGGATGTCGGCCATGCGCCGAAGTCCTTTCTCCCACACAAGTCGTGACACGTAGGAAATCACGACCTCGTCGTCGGCGAAGCCGAGCGAGCGCCTCCATTCGAGAGACCGCCGCTCAGGTGCAAAGAGACTCGTCTCGACCCCACGCTCCCACAGCTTGACGCCACGGCTGATATCATGCTCGTGGAGTACGTCAACCATCGACTGCGACGGCACATAGACGTGCGCGCAGTGGCCGTAGAACCACCTTAGATACCGCCAGACCATCGGCTCGAGCGCCGCGAGGCGGTAATACCGGAGGTACGACGCGAAATGCGTGTGGTAGGAAGCGACGACGGGAACGCCGTGGCGACGCGCTCTCCGCAATGCCTGAAAGCCGAGGAAATCCGGCGTGGCAATGTGGTAGAGGTCCGGGTGGAAGGCGTCGAGTTCACGCCGCACGGAAGGCGTGATGCCCAGCGAGAATCGATAGTCGGGGCGGCCGGGCAGCGCGAATGACGGCACGGGGATGAGCGTCCCCGCATGACGCACCTGCGGATTGGCCACCGTAGGGGCAAACACGCGCACGTCGAAGCCCGTCGTGAGGAGATGCCCCACGAGCCGGTTCAACGTCCGCGAGACGCCGTCTGCTATATGATTATACGCACCTGAAAAAAGCGCGATGCGCCGACCGCTTCCAGCGGAGCGCATCTCGACAGGTGCCGTTTCGCTGACCATATGAGGAGGCGGGTCATGAGAAATCTACCCGCTCATTCGTCTGTCTGCACATGCCGCTTACTTAGCGGCGCTGGCTACTCACCCCATAGGCCGCGGCGAAAGGAAAAAGAGTAACATCCCGCGGCAACAAAAACGGTCGACTATATCCGCGTTGGGAGCCCGTAATCGCCACTTTTGACGGCTGGTTACATGAAGATCCGGCGGAGGAAGCCGCCTGTGTGAGACTCCTCGACCTGAGCCACTTCCTCCGGCGTACCTTCGGCTACGACGAATCCGCCGCGGATCCCTCCCTCGGGACCGATATCAATCAGGTGGTCGGCCGACTTAATGACCTCGAGGTTGTGCTCAACGACCACCACCGTGTGCCCCGCATCGACCAGCGCATTGAGCGCCTTGAGCAGCTTTTTGACATCATCGAAATGGAGTCCGGTCGTGGGCTCGTCGAGGATATAGAGCACGCGCTCGTTGTTGCGTCGGTTGAGATGGGAGGCCAGCTTGATGCGCTGGGCCTCACCTCCCGAGAGCGTGTTCGACGGCTGGCCCAGCTTGAGATAGCCCAGGCCAATATCCTGCAGAACGTTGACTCGGTTGACGATCGTCGTATGGCCTGCAAAAAACTCCACCGCTTCGTCGACCGTCATGTTCAACACGTCGTCGATATTCTTGCCCTTGAGGCGGATGTCGAGGACGTCTTGCTTGTAGCGCCGACCTTTGCAGGCCTCGCACTCCAGATATAGATCGGCCAGGAACTGCATCTCGACCTTCACCACGCCCTCACCTTTGCAGACTTCGCAGCGGCCGCCGGGCACGTTGAAGGAGAAGTAGCCGGGTGTAAAGCCTCGAATGCGCGACTGGTGCGTCGAAGCGAACAGCTCACGTATGCCGTCGAACGCGTTGGTGTACGTGGCAGGGTTCGAACGTGGCGACTTCCCGATGGGCGATTGATCCATCACTTCTACGGCATCGATCAGTTGATGACCAAGTATGGCATCGTGCGCGCCGACCTTGGTGTCGGTCGAGCCGGAGCCCTTTAGCCGTTGAAGCCGCGCGGCGAGCGTGTCGTGAACGAGCGTCGATTTGCCCGAGCCACTGACGCCCGTGACGCAGGTAAACAACCCCAAGGGAATGTTGACGGTCATGCCCTT
>CBFGYX010000182.1:0-4345 GCA_965653075.1 uncultured bacterium | reverse complement strand
GGACCTGATCCGGGGGAGCGGTGAGGAAGGACAACGCCGAGATGCGGAATATTTCTACAGCCTGGTAGCGAGCATGGAAAGGCCTGCTCACATCGCCGTCTGTCCCACGTGATTAATTTTCCCAATTGCCATGGTGCCCATCGTTATACATTTGCGCTCACTACTGCCGGATCAGCCGGCAACAGAACTCACCCTCCCGGGCATTCGGAACCCGGGCCATAGTAGACGCACGATCATGACCGACAACCACAACACCATCCGTCTGCGATTCGTAACCTTCCTCCTCCTGGCCCCTCTCCTCCTCACGGCCTGTAGCGACTCCGTCGACGCCGACGAAGCAACGATTGATCAGGCTACGAGCATGGAGATCTTCTCCGAACTCAACACACAGGTGATTACCGTAGCCTTCTCCTCGATTTACCAGAAGAACACCGCGCCGCTCGACGACATTGTCGTCGACCAGACCGCCGCGTGTGACGGCGGCGGCACCATTACCGTCACCGGGACGGTGACATCGACTGCATTTCAGGACGGCACGGGCACGTTCGGCTATGATCTGCGCCAGAAGCCGCAGGAATGCAGCATATCCACAACTAGAGGCGTATTCCGCGTGGACGGCGATCCCGACCTCCGCATCACCACGAATATCAAATACGAAAACTGGGAGCCCGTCGGTCAGTACGAGTTCATATACGTCGGCGGATATCGGTGGAGTGGCGCACCGGGCTCAGGCGGCTGCCAGGTAAACATGAGGTACGGCTACAACTACACCACCGGGCAGATGATTATGAAGGGGTCGATGTGTGGCTTCAACGTCGACTATAATACGAAGGGTTCGGCCTGACGTATGGGGGTGTGCCCGACAGACCGGGGTGCCTGCGAACAGAACGAATCTCTGATAAAGAAGAAAGCCGGCCTACCAGATGGTAGGCCGGCTTTCTTCAAATAGCCCTTCGTGCGACGGATGGAATCTGATTGAGTCATCAGAACGAAACGACGGCCTCGACCAGCACGCCGTCGAACCTGCCCTCGTGGAAGATGCTCGACGACGCGTAGCCGTCGTACGACTGGTTCACATATTCGGCCTTGAGCAGCATGTTCGGGGTGATGAACCAGCCACCACCGAGCTGCAACCGCTGGATGGTGACGTCGCGCCCCGAGCCGATCAACTCGCCGTTGACCTGGGCAAAGCGGGCACCGACGTAGAGCTGTTCCTGAGGGAGAAAACGATACAGCGCCTCGCCGCCTATCTGGCGCCACGTGCGGTTGTCGACCTCGCCATGGCTGCGCCCGGATACGAACTCAAACAGCCCGAATAATTCCAGGCCCTGATACCGGAGGTACGGGTTGATCATCGTGGCGGTGATGCGGTCCGTAATGTCGGGCGAAACGCGCCCCGAGCGGAAATTCGCCGCGGCCGTTGCCGCCTCATTCTCAAGGACGAGATAGTAGCGCGAGCCGGCCCGGTCGCCATTGTATAGCGTGTTGCGGTCCGAGCCGCCGGTGTGGTACACGCTACCCGTCAGCCGAACACGCAGGTCGGGCGACACCCAGTTGTCGTATCCGAGCTTGCCGACGAAAGACGGCCGCTTATTACCGGTCGATCTCAGGTTGCCCTGGTTCTCGCCCGACGATACACCGAGCATCGCGAGCACGCCCTGGTGTCGGAACAACACCTCACCGCCGATCTCCGTGGCCAGCGCATCCATTATGTAGTTGCCGACGAACGGGTTGTGCAATGCATGGCCGTTGTCCGTCCGGCGGTAATGAGCATCGCCGTAATTGAGACCGAAATGGCCCACGCGGATGGAAAGGTAATCCATCATACTGGTAAGTGCCTCGACACCGAGGAAGTCGAGCTTATCAATCTGCAGGTACCCGCCCTTTACCCACGCCTCATTATGATGGCGTGACGAGAGGTACGTCGTCAGGTTGACGCGGATACCGTCGGCCAATTGGGCGTCCAGCACAAGGTTTGCCGTGGCGAGGTTGAAGCCGTAAGCGAGGTTATAGAGCTCATTCACATTGCGCCCTTCAGCATCCAATACAGCATCCGCAGCGTTGGAATGCGAGAGCATCTGCATCTGCTGTGTGAACGCGGCACCCCAGCGCACCTGCACGCCGTCGAATGGTGTATCATCCTTCTCGGGCTCAAAGACGCCTATACCGGCTTGATCGTACGGTTTGAAGTTCTGAATAACCTGCGCATGCACAACCATGGGCAGGCTGAGGATTAAGGCGATGATGGTAACGCTTAGTCGGGCTTTCATAACGTCTCAGTGTTCGTGGCGATGTGAAATGTGTTGATGCCGAATGCAACGGCATGTCAGGTCCTAGTAACTGCGGGCCATCAGATCGAAGTGGACAGTGATGTCATCGTGGGCGCGTACCATCCCGAGGAGCTTTGCCGGGGGTGTTACTCCAAATTCGGTCATCGTCAAGCGATGACTTCCTCTGAGATGCACCATGCCGGGCTCCATCCGGTATGCCTCGACGCTGACCGTTATCTCACGTGCGACCCCGGCCAGATCAAGCGTTCCGCGAGCGCGGACGCTCGACCAGCCGTCGTCGGTCATACCGACGAGCTCTGCATCTGCGATGGTGAAACGGATGAACTCGTGGTCGTCCGTCTTCAGCGCATCTCGGAAGTCCATATTCATCCGCCTGATTCCGCAATCAAACGAGCGAACGTAGATTTCCAACTCGCCGGCAATCGGATTAATCGTTCCTCTTCCCCCAACGTCGCTCGTCGAGCAGCTGAACGAACTCACGGTCGTGGTTCCATCAAGCCGGATACTGCTTCCATGGGTTAGGTAGACGCCGGTAAGAAACGGCTCATGGCCTTTAGCAAAACCGATCAGAACCGGGATCAGGAAGATTGCAAAGACGGAGGCGGTACGCATAATTATGCCTCTGGCCTGTTGTACTCATCACGACTGTCTCGACCGTGTCAGGGAACCACGATCACGTCGAAGGTGACCGTCACCTCATCATGTGCTCGAAGCGAGCCCAGCATCGCGGTCGGCGGATCGATACCGAAATCGGTCATACGAAACTCGACTTCGCCGGTGAGACGGAGCTGCCCGTCTGCAGACGGAGTTGCTGTCGCGATAATCTCCGTCGGGCGTGTGCCGCCCGCCGCCGTCAACGTTCCTTGAGCATGTATCTGATTACCTGAAACTTCGGCGCTATCAAGGCTGAACCGGATCAAGTTGGAGCCTTTCGCAAGTGTTTCCCTGACTTTGGTGGTCAACTGCCGCTGACCGCAGTCGAGGCTGTTCACAGACATCGTAAGATCGACACCCGTTACCGACGCAAGTACCTGCCCATCAAGAATGGCCTCCATCGTGCCCGCGAATTGTTCCGTGGTGCAGGACCAGCTGCGAACGTTCGATGAACCCAGTACTTCGATACTCCCGGAGGAATCAAATCGAAGCGTCGTGGAAGGGGCCGCTAAGAGGAGGCCTGCAAAGATGAGCGCTAACAACGATTTCATGGTGCGGGGATTGTTTTGTGGGACCGCCGCTAAACAATGAAAACCATGCTGCCGCTTCTGTAGGTGATGCCTGGACCTACCCCATAAGGGATTTCTCTACGCCGCACACGCTTTCTCCTTACGCTCGATAGTGGTTTACCCTACACGGCCACTCCGCTTTATGCTGGTTCATGCACCTCGACGCCCAGTCTCGTAGCAAGGAAACGCGCCTTTCAGGCGGCCGAGATGTGTTTACCGTCAGGTTTGCATCCGCCGGCTCTTTAGACGTGTATGCCGGGGGCATGTCAATCCGGCTTACGTAAATGCAGGGTTTATACCCACATTATCGGGGGCGTACCAGAGAAGCCCCGCATCCATTCAAGCAATAACGCAGACTGCCTCTGCAAAATCACCCGGCAGTTCATCACCCGGCACGGCATCTCCGGGTACCGAAACCACCTGCAGGTCCGCACACGTAAGACGCCTCCCTTACCTCCACGCCATCCCATCCGGCGGCGCCCCGGCCCTCCGGAACGATACGACGCGGGTGTAATCGGACGGGTAAGTACCAACCTGCAGCAGGACGGGCCGAAGCGTGAACTCAACGTTCAGCGTGTTCACGCCGCCGTCCGCATCGCGCGTGAACCAGACGAACTTCTCCCGCAACGCCGGATTGCGCCAGAGGGCGCGGTAGGTGTCGTGGTGCCAGTGCTCGAGGTCGGCCACGAGCGTGTCGTCGTCCCAGAACTCGAGCCGCAGGCCGTCGCCGTCCAGTACCACACTGACCTCTCCATAGAGGCTATCGACGAACGTCCCGGCGAACCACGCCTCGGGCACTGACGGCGTCGTCCCCATCTCCCGCGCCGCCTC
>CBFGYX010000181.1:0-4372 GCA_965653075.1 uncultured bacterium | reverse complement strand
AAGTCGGGGTTTATTGGTGTGGGAGGGAGGCAGGCTGCGAACCGGCCGAGCAGATTGGCTCAAGGCCGTTCTTCGAACGGGCGTTGTGCCACTCATGTCCGCAACGGCTGCCGGACCGGATGGATCGACGCAAGCCGTACCTCCATCCGAATTCCTGCCCCGCCTTATCGACGCCGTGGGAGGCGCAACGGAGGTCGTCTTTTTCAGCCGAAACAATCTCCCAGGCATTATGCGTGGCTCAGACCCGATAGAGAATGTGACAATGGCGGACGTCCGGGCAGCCGACGTTTTCACCGAGCCCGACGTGATGGAAGCTGTTGTTTTAACAGAATCTCCGGTGCTCATTACCAACCCCGTCCGGTACCCTTCGACGGCTGCTCTGCGCGGCAGCTACGTCAGGCGATGAGCCAAAAACCGCCATAATTGAGCGATCAGGCGCTTCCCGTCCTTGACAGCACATAAGGTGTGCTTTATGTTGGAACGCCAATTCAGCGCGCTACGCGGCTATTGCTTTTTCTAACTATACACCACGAGGAGGTACCTCATGAGCCGATTTTCCGAACTGAAGGAATTCGTTGACGCACAGGAACGTGATTTCACCCAGTTCTACGAGAAGAGTAACAAAGCCGCAGGTACGCGAGTACGTAAGGCAATGCAGGAGCTGAAAAAGATGGCGCAGGACATTCGCGTTGAGATTCAGGATAAAAAGAATGAAGGTTGATCGTCCGGCTTTGCTCGGATGATCATTTAAGGCTATGCTCCCGGTGGGCATAGCCTTTTGTTTATTGTGCGCACGACCTGGTCGACGGTAAGGTGAGGAAACGCTGGTTGTTAACGGCGGCGTGGCTGATGATGGCCGCGCTCGGAGGGGATTCTTTGGTGTGGGCCGAAGTACCCGTCAATGACATCGAACCCACGAGTGAAGCCAAGGCTGATACCGTCGAAATAGCCCCGAGACGCTGGCAGACAGACGTCGTCGCGCGCATCAGCGGCTCTCAGACCGGTTTTAGAAACTGGGCCGAGGGAGGAACGAATTCGCTCGCGTCGTCGGCTAACCTGTCGGGCAAGTTTGTCCGGCGCACGCCGTCGTGGCGCACCAACCACGAGACCCGCCTCGCCTTCGGGATCGTCCGCCAGAACGGATCATCCTTGCGCAAGGTCGAGGACCTGATCCACTGGAACACGGCGATCAATTACACGGGCAACGGATTCTTCCAGACGTTTAACCCGACGCTGGCATTCGACGTCCGCACCCAGTTCGCCCAGGGTTTTAACTACGATCGGAACCCGTTCAACGACGGACGAGAGGCCCCGGTCAAGGTCTCCGACTTTTTCTCGCCGGCCACGCTGCAACAATCAATCGGTCTGTCATATGTAGGCGGGCCCGACGAGTGGTTTAAATACCGACTCGGTGTCGGTAGCAAGCAGACCATCGTCGCGAATAAGTACTTGCGCTCTCTCTATGGACTCGATTTCGACCAGGCGCTGCGCTACCAGATAGGTATGGAGTCGCGGACGGAGGTAAACCTGGAGATCGCCACGAACGTCCGCTATCGGTCGACACTCGGCCTCTTCGCCGCCTTCAACCGGGCCGACTTGCCGGATATGATGTGGGAGAACCTTGTCTCGATGCGCGTCAACAGCTGGCTCGGCGTCAACTTTGAGTTCATCACCTACTACGACCGGGAAGTGAGCGATGCCCTCCAGTTTAAAGAGGTGCTGTCGGTTGGATTGACGGTGGTTATCGTCTAGCGGAGGCCCGTTCGGACCCGGCCCTCCAGCCGCATCATCCGCATCTTGTCACGCAGCATGAACGATGCGCGATCTCTGGCGCGGCGCACTTGTTTACGGCATCATCTGCCTCGGGCTTTGGCCATGGCCCGTGCTGCAAATCCTCCATGTGGAATCGGCCGCAATCATTGCGGCAACTGGGTTCTTCCTCGCCGGGCTTCTGGAGTTGAAGCCGCTGCAAGGGGGTGCGTCGCCGTTCCTCGTAATCGGCAGGCAGGTAGCGCTCCTCGCCGTGCCGCTCGCAATGCTCAGCCTGTCGCTCCTCTGGGCGCCTAACTGTGCCTATGCTACGGGCCTCATCTACTTCATCGTCTTTGCGGTTCCGTCGGTCGTCCTGGGCGCCTCGCTCGCGGCATTAGTTGCTGCCTCGTCGGTCAGTCGTAAACGTGCCACGTTTATCCTGGCGGGGATCGTCATTGCGATCGGTGGCGTGATCTATGATCTCGGCCTGCACCCACAGTTCTTTACGCACAACCATGTCTTCGGCGGCGTCCTCGGGCCCATCTACGAAGAAGACATCCGATGGCGGCCAAGCTACGGCTGGTTCCGATTACTGACGCTCGGATGGTCAGTTCTGTGTTTGCTTGCTGCCGCGTCGCTTAACGATCGGCGCCTCCGGCGGCCGGCATTCAAACGTTCGCTAACCATCCTGAGCACGGCGCTCGGGATGGGCCTCATCTACTTGAATGCCGCCCCCCTTGGTATCAACACGACTTACCGTCAACTCGAACAGCAGCTTGACGAGCGGACGGTAACCGACGGCTTCGTCGTCCACCATAATTCGGACGAGCATTCGCAGCGACGCGTAGGGTTTCTCATCGATGAACTCGAGTACCACTACGCCCTGCTGCAAGAGGTGCTCGACATCGAGGTTGACCGCAGAATTCATGTTTATCTGTATCCGAACCCCTTTCTTCGCGGACGCTTAACCGGCAGTCGGTTCACCAGCATCACGCCTGTATGGCTGCGCCGGCCGCAGATGCATGTGCTGGTGGGCGATTCTCCGCGGACGATCACGCACGAGCTCGTACATGTAGTGTCGCGCGAGTTCGGGTTACCGATCATCAACGCTTCGCCTGCGATTGCCTTGATCGAGGGGCTTGCTGTCGCGTTGGAAGCTCCCTCGGGTGGGCCTTCTCATGACGACCTCGTGCTGGCATCGCTCACCCGCAGTGGACCCGATGCGCAGCACCGACTGGATGCCATTGCCGATCGTCTCTCGCCACTCGGCTTCTGGACCGGCAGGGGCGCCGTCGCCTATTCGTCGTCCGGTTCTTTTGTGGGATATTTGCTCGACGCCTACGGCGCTGATCCGCTGAAAGAGGTGTATCGCTCCGGCCGCTTCGCGAAGGCGTACGGAAAATCACTTGATGCGTTGGTGCATGAATGGCGCCGTCGCCTTGAGCAGCGGCAGGTTGTCTCGGCGGCAGCCGGCCGGGCATCGTTCACACGATTCTCAGCTCCATCGCTGTTCGAACGGCGATGTCCGCACTATGTGGCGCCGTATCGCCGCCTGTATTATGAGGCCTGGGAAGCGCTTGAGCAGGATGACATGGAGCGCGCGCTGGTCTACGCCCGGGAATCGCTTGATGAGCGAGGCGACTACCTGCCCTCACTTCGGCTCGCACTTCAATTGCTGCTGGCGGACGGACGCGCAGAAGACGCTCGTCATCTTGTTGATGCGATTGACTCGTTGAACGCAGGTGCGTCGTTTGAGGTGCTGAAGGCGGATGTGCACGGTTTGTCTGGCGATACCGAGGAAGCATTTGCGAGATATGACGCCGTGTATGCGAACGTGCCTTCCCATGAGGACGGTTTGCGAACGTCCATCCTGCTACGCCGGAGATCTTCCGCCCTTCCGGGATTTGTCGGTGTCGCCTACGACCGGCACGGTGCTTCTTCGCTGCGTGCGACAAATTCTGCAGACTCGCTCGCTCTGTCGAACGCCGCCTTGAGCCGCGGCGATTATATAAAGGCAGACGCCTGGTTACCGGCTCGAAGCGAGTTAACCGAGGCGCTGCTTGAACGTTACGCGTTGCAGGTCGAGCTATCCCTCGCACGCCGGACGGGAGATATCGAGCGGGCCCGGGCCGTGGTTCACGCACTGATCGAGCTGGAGAGGCGTCGTGGTGCCATCGACGCGCTTCGCTACAACGAGTATGTTGCAGACATGCTGGCCTGGCGGGCTGCTAACCGGAAACCTGAGGACGCCACGCCGGATTGATTTGCGACGTACAAAAGTCATTGGTCGTCTCCTTCCTCTACACCTGAATTTTCGCACCGGAATGCATCGCCTGCTCGTGATCACCATACTCTTGCTCGCGAGCGCGTGTGCGTCGACTGAGGATCGAGACGAACGACTGCGTCCACCGGATCGTCTCGATGAGGTGTCAGTCATCGGGGTGCCGCAACTGGCCGAGCAGTCGCCCGAGATTGCGACGCCACAATTGTATCCGGGCGAGGAGGAGGGCCGGCTTCCAATACTGACGCTTGGCTCTGGCGATCAGCTCACGCTTCGCTTCGATCTGCTTGCCGATGCGGGCAGCCCGCTGTCCGTTTTCTTCTACCACGCCGACCGAGA
>CBFGYX010000180.1:0-4374 GCA_965653075.1 uncultured bacterium | reverse complement strand
GCCGCGACTGAAGAGAGTGCACATAGTTCTTTCTTGGCGAGAGATTGGGGAGTGTCAGTTGGGTAATCGGCCGATGCGCGCGCGCCTTAAGAAGAAGGGCGCGCAAAATGTGCTCGCCCGAGATGCACGGCGCCTCTTGATCATACCCGTCCATGGGCGCCGGTTACGCCTCTGAGTTGATCGGAGGGAGATAAATCCTGGGCGGACGAACGACTTTTAGGCGGGAAGCGCCTGGCGATTCAGGACGCCTTCGACGCATAACGGCGCAATGGCATCGAGCGAAGCCACGGCATCGGCGAGCCCCGCTTCGATCACGGCGCGCGGCATGCCGAACACAACGCTGCTCTGCTCGTCCTGCGCGATGACGGTGCCGCCACGCTCTTTGATCGTCCGCGAGCCTTCGCGCCCGTCGCGGCCCATGCCGGTCATGACGACGCCGAGAGGGCGGCCACCGATAACCTGGCAGGCGGAGTCGAACATGACGTCGACGCTGGGGCGATGCAGGGTCTCCGGCACGCTCGGCGTATGCACGATGATGTCCTCACCGCGGCGCTCGAACGTCATATGCCGGCCACCGGGGGCGATCAGGACCTCGCCGGCGCGCACATGATCGCCCTCGGCGGCCTCGCGCACGTCGAGCGGACTGATGCTGTTGAGTCGCTCCGCCAGCGACCTGGTAAAGTGCGGCGGCATGTGCTGGACAATCAGCACGGGCAGGGGGAAGTCTTCGGGCAACCGCGGCACTACCTGCTGAAGTGCAAACGGACCTCCCGTTGACGTTCCGATGAGCATCACCCGGTGGTTGCTTAGCCGCAGCCGGTTGCGAGGGCGGGAGGGCGGTGCCAGGGTCTGATGGCGCGCCAGCACATGCTTGGAACGAGCAACCGCCTTCACTTTGCTGACGAGCTCTTCCCGAATCTGATTGATGGCCAGCATTGCGCCGGATGAATCCTTCGGCACGAAGTCGAGCGCTCCCGCCTGGAGCGCCTCCATCGTGGCGGCGGCGCCTTCGCGCGTCAGCGAGCTCACCATCAGCACCGGCACGGGGGTCGACGCCATAATCTTGCGCAGCGCCGTAAGGCCGTCCATGCGCGGCATTTCGATGTCGAGCGTGACGACGTCGGGCCGCAGTTCTGCAACCTTGTCGCAGGCCTCCAAGCCATCGCGTGCGGTGTCTACCACCTCGATCTCTGGATCACCTTCCAGCATCATCGAGATGGTCTTCCGCATGAAAGCAGAGTCGTCTACGACTAATACGCGAATCATCTTTTTATAGTCAATCAAGCGGCGTTGCGGAGACCATTTCGAGGCGTGTCATCGTGCATCCGCAGCAGTTCGCCGATATCCAGAATCATAATCACACGTCCGTCGCCGAGGATCGTGCTCCCGGCAATGCCCGGCACCTTCTTCAGGTAGCTGCCGAGCGCCTTGATGACGATCTCCTTCTGGCCGATGAGATCATCCACAACAAATCCAACCCGGTGATGGGCAATCGCGACGACGACAGCGTTCTGCCGCTTGATATCCGGCTCACTGTCGCGCGGCACCTTCAGTGCTTTCCCGATCCGGATGAGCGGCAGCACCTGCTCTCGTAGCCGCACGACTTCGCGCCCTTTGATGCTCGAAACGGCGTGTTTGCCGAGGTTTACGACTTCCACAACCGAGTGAAGCGGAATGGCGAACGTCTCGTTGGCCACGCGTACCAGCAGACTCTGGATGATGGCCAGCGTGAGCGGCAGCTTGAGTGTGAACGTGGTGCCTTTACCGAGCACGGAGTCAATCGCCACCGTGCCGTTCAGGCGCGTAATGTTGGTTTTGACGACATCCATGCCCACACCACGGCCCGATACTTTGCTCACCGTCTGCGCGGTGCTGAAGCCCGGCCGGAAGATTAACTGCAGGCTTTCCTGCTCGCTCATCTCGGCGGCTTCGCGCTCGGTGATCAGTTTTTTCTCGACGGCCTTCTTCTTCAGGATGGCGGGATCCATGCCCGCGCCGTCGTCCTGAATGGTGATGACGATGTGGTTGCCTTCATGCGCGGCAGTGAGTCGGACGGTGCCTTCCTCGGGCTTCCCGCTCGCGACTCTCGTCTCGGGCGACTCGATCCCGTGGTCGGCCGCGTTACGGATGAGGTGGACGAGCGGATCGCCGATTTCTTCGATGAGGGATTTATCCAGTTCGGTCTCGGCGCCTTCAATATCCAGCTTGATTCCTTTCTTGAACTCGCGGGCGAGGTCGCGCACGACGCGCGGAAACTTGTTGAACACGCGTACCAGCAGACTCTGGATGATGGCCAGCGTGAGCGGCAGCTTGAGTGTGAACGTGGTGCCTTTACCGAGCACGGAGTCAATCGCCACCGTGCCGTTCAGGCGCGTAATGTTGGTTTTGACGACATCCATGCCCACACCACGGCCCGATACTTTGCTCACCGTCTGCGCGGTGCTGAAGCCCGGCCGGAAGATTAACTGCAGGCTTTCCTGCTCGCTCATCTCGGCGGCTTCGCGCTCGGTGATCAGTTTTTTCTCGACGGCCTTCTTCTTCAGGATGGCGGGATCCATGCCCGCGCCGTCGTCCTGAATGGTGATGACGATGTGGTTGCCTTCATGCGCGGCAGTGAGTCGGACGGTGCCTTCCTCGGGCTTCCCGCTCGCGACTCTCGTCTCGGGCGACTCGATCCCGTGGTCGGCCGCGTTACGGATGAGGTGGACGAGCGGATCGCCGATTTCTTCGATGAGGGATTTATCCAGTTCGGTCTCGGCGCCTTCAATATCCAGCTTGATTCCTTTCTTGAACTCGCGGGCGAGGTCGCGCACGACGCGCGGAAACTTGTTGAACACGCGGCCGATCTGGACCATCCGCGTGTGCATGATCGCGGATTGCAGCTCGGTGGTTATAAAGTCGATCTGGGCGCCGGTCTCCGACAGCTCATGGTGAATCTCTTCCTGACCGCCGCCGACATCGAGTTCGGATACAAGCTGCGACAGCCGGTTGCGGCCGAGCACGAGTTCTCCCACGAGATTGAGCAGGTTGTCGAGACGGTCAACATCCACGCGGATCGTCTCGCCGGTGGTGTTGGCGCGGCGGACGGGCGGGCCGGATTCCGGCGCGGCTGTTTCTTCTGGCGCCTGCGGATGATGTGCCTCAACCACCTCCGGCTCTTCAGCTTTCGTTTCGTTCGTCTCGGCTACCGGTTGCGGTGCATTTTCAGCCGCGAACTGGGCAAACATCGCTTCGAGCTCGTCCTCCTCTGAGTCACCTTCCTCGGGAGCCGACTTCCCCTTTCCGGCGATGGCGTCAAGCGCCGCGATGACCGGTTCGAGGTCGATGTTCTCAAGCTCCTGCGCCACGACCTGCGACACGAGGACCTTCATCAAATCGAAGGCCTCGAACATGACATCCATCATCTCGGGCCGGAAGTCCAGCCGACCGCGCCGAAGCAGGTTTAGGACCTCTTCGAAGTGATGGGCCAGCTGGTTGAGCTGCTCGAGGCTGAGAAAGCCGGATGTGCCCTTGACGGTGTGGACGGCGCGGAAAATCTCGTCGACGAGCGCCTTGTCGTCCGGCGTTTGCTCCAGTTGCAGAAGGTCATTGTCGAGCCGTTCGAAAACCTCGCGTGTCTCCACGACGAAGCTCTCGACGATCTCTCTCATGTCTTCGGCAAAAATCGGATGTGATGGCATGTCGATTCGAGTTGGAAGCCGTTAATCAGCTTGAGAAACCGGTATTGAAGAACGCATCGATCTCATCCTGCGATGCCGGGCCCGCGTTTTCTTCGGCGCTGTCCCGGGCGGGTCCGCCGTCGTTGCCGGCCGATGCCGTTCCCGCGCCACCCATGAGCGAGTTGATGAAGTCGTCATCAGCATGCTCGCTGCCGGAGGTAACGGGAGGTTCGGTCTCGGTCTCGGCCTCGGGCGTGGCCCCGTCGACGTGATGCGAAGACATGAGGCTGTCGACCATCTCCTGGTGCTTGCCGTCGGTATGGTAGCGTGCGTTCGGATCAAACGCGGCCCGTGCGTAGATCGGCCACTCCTCGTCGATGAGAGCATTCGGCCCGCGGCCAAGGCGGCCGATCAGCGATGTCATCCGCTGGCGGATCGACTCAATCAGGTGATTCACCGATGCAATCTGCTGCGCCGTGATATCCTGGACCTGCAGCGAGATCATGATGCGGTTGACGCGGGCGCGGATCTGATCGAGGATCTCGAGCTCCGGCTCAAAACCACCTTCGAGTGAGCGGACCGTGTCGTCATGCTCCTGTAGTAGCGAACTCAGTACCTTCGGTAGCTCGATCCCGTTCTCACGAGACAGATCTTCGATCATCTGGTTGAGACGGTCGTGTTGCGCGGTCGCTCTGCTGTCCGTATCCGACGTCTG
>CBFGYX010000179.1:0-4375 GCA_965653075.1 uncultured bacterium | reverse complement strand
CATCTATATGATCATCAGCGAGTTGATTCCACACGTAGCAGAAGGATCGGGAGAAGTCGTGCAGTCGGATCCGGCTCGCGTTGCGGCGCAGGTGGTCACCGGCATTGGTTTTCTGGGCGCCGGGACCATCATTCAGTCGCGCGGCTCGGTGCACGGCCTCACCACGGCGGCGGTCATCTGGGTTGCGGCGGCAATCGGATTGTGCATCGGCGTGGGCTTCCCAATCACCGCCATCCTATTCACCATCGTCGTTATCGTATCGCTTGTGGTGCTGACGAAACTGCGGCGGCGCCTGGTAAGACAGGGCACGGAGTACAAGCTCGTCCTCTTCTCTCAAAACGATACGCTCCACGTGCAGCTTGTACGATCGATTCTGGAAAGCGCCGGCGCGGTGGTAACGCGGTTCGATGTGACGCAGCAATCCGACGACGAGCTGCAGTACAATATCGGCTACTTCATCAGCGATGACGCATCAGCCGGACTGTATGAAACGCTGATCCGCGTGGAGGGCGTGCATGGAGAGAAGTTCAGTGCTACCACGGGATGACTTCTCCAGATAATGCTCTGCGCGGCCGTGTCACCGGGGATCCCTCGGGAGACATCGTTGTACGTCCACACGCTGTTTCCCCTCGCGCCTGTAAGTCCGACTCATCATCCAGAACATTCATGTCGCCACAGCCGCAGTTGACTGTACACGACCTCAAGCGCATCCGCGAGAACGAGGAACCTCACTTCCTGGTGGATGTCCGCAAGCCGGAAGAACGCGATATCGCGTCGATCGGCGGGCACCTGATTCCGCTCGACCAGCTCGCGGCGCGGGTCGGCGAGATCGAAGAACATCGCGACGAGAAGATCATCGTCTACTGCCGCTCCGGCGGACGCTCGGCACGGGCCGTCGACTTCCTCAGATCAATGGGTCTCGATGCGCACAACCTGGTCGGCGGTATTCTCGCGTGGAGCCGCGAAATCGATCCCGACGTGGCCACGTACTAAGTTTCTGACCGACTGAGTACTTGACTGAGTGGGACGTCTCCTCAGGCGCCGCGAGAGTCCGTCATCTTGAAACGGGATCACGGCGGTGGCGGATGTCCAGCCCTTCGATCAGGAATACCACGCTCTCAGCGATATTCTTCGCATGGTCGGAGATACGCTCGAGGCCGCGGTTCGTGATAATCATCTTCGCTACCGCATCGAGATGCTCGGGATGGCACCGTCCGTACTCGAGCAATGCCGCCGTATTTTCGTCGTAAATGCGGTCGACGTGGCGGTCGCGGGCCAGCACTTTTCGCGCTAACAGTCTGTCGCGGCTGACGAATGATTCGTGCACCAGCCGGAGCATATCCCGCGATTGGTCGGCCATTTCTTGGATGTGGACCGCGTCGAGCAGGCCCGGTGCTTTGAAAATTACGGGAGCCGCTTTCGCCACATTCTTAGATAGATCGCCGATCCGCTCAAGATCTACGTTGATCTTTACGGCGAAGATGATCATCCGCAGATCAATGGCCACCGGCTGATGCAGCGCAAGTATCCGCTCGCATTGCTCGTCGACCTTCATCTCGAGCTCGTCGATAATGTCGTCTCGGCGAACGATCACTTGCGCCAGTTCGGCGTCGCGCGCTACGAGCGCATTGATAGCGCCGGAGAGCTGCTCGTCGACGCGGTCGGACATCTCCAGCAATAGCGCGTGAAGCTCATTCAAAAGGTCATCTATATGACGGGTCGTAGTCATTGTACCATCTCCGCGAGCATTGATTAGCCGAACCGTCCGGTAATGTAGTCTTCCGTGCGCTTGTTACGCGGACGGGTGAACAACACCTCCGTATCGGACATCTCGATTAGCTCTCCGATATAGAAAAATGCTGTGAGGTCGCTGATTCTCGAGGCCTGCTGCATGTTGTGCGTCACGATGACGATGGTGTAGGTCTCCTTCAGCTGAAGAATCGTCTCCTCGAGCTTGGCCGTGGCGATCGGGTCGAGCGCACTCGCCGGCTCGTCCATGAGCAGCACCTCCGGCTCCACCGCCAACGCACGCGCGATGCATAGACGCTGCTGCTGGCCACCGCTGAGCCCATAGGCGCTGTCCTTCAAACGATCCTTCACCTCATCCCACAGAGCCGCCTGGCGCAGACTGCGTTCGACGAGCTCGTCAAGATCGCCTTTATAGCCGTTGATGCGTGCGCCCCACGCGATGTTCTGGTAGATGGATTTTGGGAAGGGGTTCGGCTTCTGGAACACCATGCCCACGCGGCGCCGGAGATCGACCGGGTCGGCGTTATCGAAGATGCTCTCGCCATCGAGCCGGATGTGTCCTTCGTGGCGCGTGTTTGGTATCAGTTCATTCATCCGGTTCATCGACCGGAGCAGCGTACTTTTCCCGCAGCCCGACGGACCGATAAACGCGGTCACCTGGTGCGCCGGGATTTCCATCGATATCCCGCGCAGCGCATGTGTTTCTCCGTACCAGAAGTTCAGGTCCTCGATCTGCATTTTAGAAGCAGCCGGATCCTGTGGTGCCGAGCCGTCGGCGGCAGCGGCAATGGCCTGGGTGGCCTGATTTCGTTGTGTTATGTCTTCCATTATGGTGACGTGCCTGGGCCGAGCCGTGACTGCATTCTGTGGCGTCATTGCGGTCGCGTCCGATCAAAGTGATTGCGCAGCATAATCGCCGAGAGGTTCATCGCGAAGAGGAACACCATCAGCACGATGATGGCCGCACCTGCCAGTTGCTGAAATTCGATCTGTGGCCGCGCCGTCCAGTTGAATATCTGGATGGGCAGTACGGTAAAGGGATCCATCACGTTCTCCGGCAGGAACGCGACAAATGTTAGCGCGCCGATCATGATGAGCGGCGCAGTTTCGCCGAGCGCGCGGCTTAGAGACAGGATGACGCCGGTCATGATGCCGGGTGCGGCAAGCGGGAGCACGTGCGCGTACGTGACCTGCCACCGGGTGGCCCCGAGCGCGAAGGCGTTCTCGCGGATCCCGCCGGGAATACTCCGGATCGCCTCCTGCGTGCTGATCACGATGATCGGCAGGATAAGCAGTCCCATAGTCAGCGCGCCTGAGAGCAGACTGCGCTCGAGTGCGAAGAACCTCACGAAAACCGCCAGGCCGAGAATCCCATACAGCACCGACGGCACACCGGCCAGGTTTGCGATGTTCACCTGGACGACCCGCATGTACCACGATCGAGGCGCGTATTCCTCCAGATAGACGGCGGCGCCTATCCCGACTGGAACCGCGATTAGCGCCGTCAGGACCATCATCCACAGCGAGCCGACGATGGCTGACAAGATGCCGGCGCGCTCCGGGATTCGAGACGGGTACGAGGTCAGGAACTCGATGTTGAGCCACGGCGCACCCTTGACGACGACATCCACCAGGAGCGTGATGAGGACGAGGAATGCGAATGCGGTGGCGAGCGTACACGCCGCGGCAACGATCAACGCCTTTGTCCGCCGGTGTCCCAGGCGAAGCGCGAAACGGCGTTCCTCGGCTGTATCGGTCTGTACCATCAGTACTGCTCCCTGTACTTACGGATGACGAGGTTCGCAAGCATGTTCATGACAAGCGTCAAGAGGAAGAGCAGCAGACCAACGGCGAAGAGACTCCTGAATTCGATTGTCCCCTGAGCCGTGTCGCCAAGAGATGCTTGCACGATGTACGAGGTCATCGTCTGGACCGACTCGAGCGGATTCGCCGTCAGCTTTGGTGTAGCGCCCGCAGCCAGCGTCACGATCATGGTTTCGCCGATTGCACGGCTGATGGCGAGGATAAAGCTTGCGACGACGCCGCTGGCGGCAGCCGGCAGCAGGATCTGAGTGCCCACCTCCATTCGTGTAGCTCCCAGGGCGTATGCCCCCTGCGTGAGGCCGGATGGTACGGCGCGAAGTGCGTCTTCACTGAGCGAGGCCACCATCGGAATGATCATGACCCCGACTACGATACCTGCACTGAGTGCGTTATAGACCTGCAGTCCAGGGATGACATTCTGCAAGAGCGGCGTAACGAAGGTCAACGCAAAGTAGCCGTAAACGACTGTGGGTACGCCCGCCAGAAGTTCAAGCCCCGGCTTAAGGACCCTGCGTGCCCGCTCTGACGCATATTGCGACAGGAAGAATGCACTTGCCAGACCCACAGGCAACGCCACGGCGGCCGCGATCGCCGTGATCATGAGCGTGCCTGAAACGAGAGGTAAGACGCCGAAATTCTTGTCGGCGAAGAGCGGTGTCCATTGCCGTCCGGTTAGAAACTCGCGGATCGACACATCACTGAAAAAGGCAGCGGACTCACCAACCAGCACGACCGCGATGCCGATTGTTGTGAGCACAGTGACCAGTGCACACGCGGCGAGTAGACTCTCAATCAGTCGTTC
>CBFGYX010000178.1:0-4395 GCA_965653075.1 uncultured bacterium | reverse complement strand
CCGCGCGGCGTTCCTGCCGCCATCCCGCACCTGTACCCGCTCTACGATGGTGTCATACCAGGCTTGCTCTCTCGGAGACAGCCTCCGCGAATCAACCCGCGACAACGCGCCCGCTATTTCACCGCGGGTGTAAGGGAGCGCGGTCGGATTCAACGAGAGCATGTGGCCTCGGCGCTGCAAACGTGTGATGTACTCGTAGACCGGATCTTCAACACGGATAAGCGTAGCCGGCGCGCCGATTTCTTGAGCGCTCGCAGGTTCAGTCTTCCCAACGATGGCGATAAGGACGACGAAGAGAAAACGTAAAAATCGCTGCATGAATTCCGGATGTTGATCCGTCTGCTATCGAGAGTGGAAGGTGCCGCCGAAAGGTAAGTCACACGAGCACGGCTTTCGAATCGGGTTGGATGGCCGGATCGCTTGTTTCGGGCGGCCCGAATGGATAAACTCCAGCGCTTTCCGTCGCCAGCACCGAATTCTCCCGACCGCCGCCTGTGTCTCGTAGGGCCGAGTTAATCACACTCCTCGTAGTCGACGCCCTCGCGCTGTACCTCGCCAACTTGCTTTTCTATGCGGCGCGGTTTGAGTGGGGATGGTTCGCGGAGCCCGTATACCTGCCGGGCCCGCTCTGGCCGGTACTCTCCGCGCTGTCTTTTTTCTGGCTGGCGATTCTGTTTTTCTTTGGGATGTACCAGCAGCGGTACGCATCGAGCCGTTTTGATGAGCTGATATCGCTGGTTAAGGTCGTCACGATAGGCGTTCTGGTGCTGTTCTTCCTGCTGTTCATAGGCCAGCTCGACGCCCATTCCGCCAGACAGACCATCCTGTTCTACTGGTGTGCGATCTTCCTTGTGGTTGCCGCGGGGCGCATCATGGTGAGGTCGGTTCAGAAGCTCCTCATCGTTCGCGGCTACGGTTTGCATAACGCTCTCGTCGTCGGGTGGACGGACCGTGTAGCGAATGTCTTTGAGGATGTCGCGAGGTATCCGGAGGCGGGGCTAAACGTGGTCGGTGCGATTCGTATGCAGCGTCAATCACAAGGTGCCGACGGCGCAGATTCACTGCTTGATACGGCTGATGTGGATGTGGAGGTTGCCGACCCGCACGTGCGCGTCGAATCAATCGAAATGTTGCCGCAACTGATCGACGAGCTTGAGATTCAGGACGTACTGGTCGCGCTCGATTCAGGTGATCACGAGGCCCTGCTCGAGGTATTCCGCTTGTGCGACGGGAAATCGGTGTCGATCAAGCTTGTGCCGGATTTCTACACCGTGGTCGGCGGCATGGCACGCACGGAGCATATGTACGGACTGCCGCTCATCGAGGTGCTGCCGGAGCCGATGCCGTCGTGGGAGCAGAGCACGAAGCGGCTCGTCGATATCCTCGTGGCGTTGGTCGTGCTGGTGGTCGGCCTGCCGGTGTGGCTGCTACTCGGCCTCATCATTCGCTTGACCTCTGCGGGGCCGGCAATTTATCGCCAGCGCCGCGTCGGCCGTCGTGGGCGGCACTTCACGATGTATAAATTCCGCACGATGCGCCAGGATGCCGAGCTGCACACCGGGCCGGTATGGGCGGTAGAGAATGACCCGCGCTACACACCGATCGGCCGCTGGCTGCGGAAGTCCCGCCTCGACGAAATCCCGCAATTCTGGAACGTGCTGCGAGGGGAGATGAGCCTCGTCGGACCGAGACCCGAGCGGCCGTATTTCGTGGAGAAGCTCGCCGAGGATATCCCGCTTTACAATCGTCGGCACCGCGTAAAGCCCGGCATCACCGGCTGGGCGCAGGTAAAATGGCACTACGACGCCAGCCTCGACGACGTCCGGCAAAAGGTCAAGTACGATCTTTTCTATATCGAGAACATGAGCCTGCGGATGGACTTCAAGATTCTCTTTCGCACTATTCGAACGGCGCTGCTGGGCCAGGGGCGATAGCGTCCAGGGTTCGATGTTCAGCCGGCCGATTAATTTATATGCCTGAAACCTCCGCGCGTCTCACACTCTCCGACCGAATGATCCGCCGGGAATCCGACGGCATGGCGTTGTACGCCATTCCCTCTCCGATGAAGGACGTCATCTCGTTCGGCGGCTCCATCCGCACGTGGCCCGACCAGTCGGCAGGCGCCGGCATCGTGCAGGACCTCGCCGTCGCGCTGCTCGACAAAGGCACGCGCCGCCGCGACAGATTCGCGATCGCCGACCTCATCGACAACCGCGGCGCTCGATTGAGCTTCCAGTCCAACGCAACGCGGATATCATTCTTCGGGCGCGCGCTCAAGGAAGACTTCGATCTCGTGATCGAGCTGCTGGCCGACCAGCTACGCGATCCACTGTTCGACCCGGCGGAATTCGAGAAAGCTCGCGCCCGCTTCATCGGGGATATCAGGCGTTCGATGGAGAACCCGAGCGCGCTGGCCCACGGCGCCCTGATGCGCCAGATGTTTCAGCCCTCGCAGCCTAACTATGCCTTCACTCCAGAGGCCCGGCTCGAAGCGGTCGAGCGGCTCACCGTGGATGACGTGACGCAGTTTTACGCCGCACACGCCGGACGGCGCGAGTTTACAATGGCAGTAGCCGGTGATGTCGGAGATGGCGCCTTGCTCGGCACCGTCGTCGATCGGTTTCGAGACTGGTGCGTGCCGACCGCGGCCTTCGACGTGGAGACGTCCGGGATGGATCGCCCGGCGGAACGCGTGGAAGTATACGTGCCCGATAAGCAGAATGTGGATGTGCGGCTCGGACACTGGCTACCGCTACGGCGTGGCCATCCGGATTATCTCCCGCTTTCGCTCGGGACGTTCATCCTCGGCGGTAACTTCAGCTCTCGGCTTATGACGTACGTCCGTGATCGTCGTGGACTAACCTACGGAATTCAGTCGGCGCTCAGCGGCATGACGACGGAGTACGACGGATACTGGCGGATCTCCGTCACGTTGAGTCCGGACAAGCTGGAAGAGGGCATCGAGGCAACTTTTGGCGAGACCGGGCGGTTCGTGGAAGATGGACCCACGGAGGAAGAAGTGGAGGACGCCAAGACAACCATCATCGGTGCGTACGAGGTGGACCTCGCCTCCACCGACGGGCTCGTCGGAAGCCTCCTCACCAACATCTGGCGCGGACTCGGGCCTGACTATGTCGACCAGTTTCCCCTCGACGTAGCTCAGGTCGACGCCGACAGCATTAACGAAGCGATCCGCTCATATCTGCGCCCGCAGATGCTACACGCCGTCGTCGCCGGATCCGTTTGAGTTGGAGTGGGCGCAAAGCGCGGCCTCAGGCCTCGGGCACGACGAACCAGAGGATCAGGTAGATCAGGATTCCGGGGAAGAGCGTCGAGAGGAACGACAGCAGGATGTATCCGATGCGCACAAGGGTGGGATCCCAGCCGAAGTGTTCTGCGATGCCGCCGCACACACCGGCGATTACCCTGTCATGAGTCGAACGCGTCAGTCTTGCAGCCATGATCAATCGCGGATAATTGTGATGCGTTCTTCGGATGCCGACGGAAGCTTCTCCTTGGGCATGACGACCGACAGAACGATGTAGGCGAGGAGGAAGGCACCATTCGTCACGATGGTGCCGACGAGAAATACAACGCGGACGAGCGTTGGATCGATATTGAAATACTCGGCGATACCGGCACAAACTCCGGCGATCTTTTTATCCCGCGATCGCGTGAGACGCTTTTTCTGGTTGACGCGCACCTCCACTTCTTCAACCTGCGTGCCCTCGGTCGACACCTTGGTCCGCACTGCCTTCCGCTTAACGCGGGCCTTCTTGCGCGGGCGCCACGACAGCACACCGAGACCGAGTAAAATGATGAGGATTCCCGCAATCCATGGGAGGATGACAACCCATTGCGTGATATCGAACCCTGCGAACATCCCCAGATGCTGGAACAGGTAGAGCATCCCGATCCCGATGAGCGACAGACCCGCCACCGTCGGCAGGTTTAATGCGCTTTTCGTCTGGGATGAATCGTCGTCCTCAAACAGCAGGGCCTCGAGTTCTTCGTCGGAGAGGGCCTCGAGATCCATGTGGCCCTCCTTAAACCGGAGGTCCTGATTCGCCGAGGTCCTCGTATATGGTCGTTCTTTAGCCATAATCGTCAGATGCGTCCACGATATCCTCCGCTACGAGCAACATCGGTGCATGTTACAAACTCTCGATCTTCAATACCCTCTGGTCTGTCACGATATAGTGCATCGGGATGTCGTGAGATTCATGTGGCAAGCGTTCAACCAGGCACGCTTCATACGTCAAGCAGATCCTGACGGCCGGGCATTGGCTGAGAAACTCGTCATAGTAACCGAGGCCATGTCCAAGTCGATGGCCGTTGCGTCCGGCGCCGAGAGCAGGCACGATCACGATGTCCAGATCGCTGACGTCGACCACT
>CBFGYX010000177.1:0-4398 GCA_965653075.1 uncultured bacterium | reverse complement strand
CTGCTTCATACCGGACGAGAACGTGGAGACGAAGTCGTCAATCCGCCGCCCAAGTCCTACCTCCTCCACAATCTGCTCGATACGGTGGTCGTCTCGTGCCTCGCCCCTGGCCTTGCGGATGAAGTCGAGATTCTCCCTAACGGTGAGCCCGTCGTAGACATTGAAATATGGTGCTACGAGGGCGCTCCGCAGCGGCAGATCCTCCTCAGCCACGGTCGCGTTTTGAACCGTGAGCCTGGCGGATCCGCGCCAGGGCGTAATCAAGCCGGCGGCAATCTGAAGCAAAGTCGACTTCCCGGAGCCGTTCGCCCCGGTGACCGCGAGCGACGTGCCGCCCGCCACGATGAGGTTGACGTCTCGAAATAGAACACGCCGCCCAAAGCGATGCGAAACAGCCGTCAGTTCAAGCTCCATGCCGGGCGGGAGACCGTAGGTCAATTGATACAGATCGAGATGTTATCAGGCGTGTCAATTCGTTTGACTCAAATTATATGACGTCGACCAGATTGCTCTGATTATACATAAGTGTTGCAAGCTCCGCGACTCGCTTTCTTGTCGCGTCCGTGCAGGCAGCCTATCATTGCAAGCTGTTAAACATCGTACCTGAACGGAGTTTTTGTGGGATGCCTCCACGCAAGTTGTAACTCCAGAGAAAGTAGCAAGTCGCAAAACTCACCCCACACCAAGGACATGAAACGTATTCTACAAACGATCTCACTGGGCGCATTCTTAATCATTGCGGGTTGCAATGGCGCTCAAGATACGGGCACCGATGGTTTCGGCCTGGACGGAGATACAGCTCGAGATGTTATCAGGCGTGTCAATACGTTTGACTCAAATTATTATGACGTCGACCAGATTGCTCTGATTATACATAAGTGTTGCAAGCTCCGCGACTCGCTTTCTTGTCGCGTCCGTGCAGGCAGCCTATCATTGCAAGCTGTTAAACATCGTACCTGAACGGAGTTTTTGTGGGATGCCTCCACGCAAGTTGTAACTCCAGAGAAAGTAGCAAGTCGCAAAACTCACCCCACACCAAGGACATGAAACGTATTCTACAAACGATCTCACTGGGCGCATTCTTAATCATTGCGGGTTGCAATGGCGCTCAAGATACGGGCACCGATGGTTTCGGCCTGGACGGAGATACGCTCGCAACCGACGATCAGGCCACGACGCAGCAACTCGCTGTTGCTGAGCTGGAGCCGACCGAGGGCAACGAGGTGCGTGGCACCGTTACGTTCACGCAGGAGGGTAACAACGTACGCGTGGTCGCGGCCGTAACGGGTCTGCAGCCGAACGCGAGCCATGGATTCCACGTCCATGAAGTAGGCGACTGCTCGGCGCCGGATGCAAGCTCGGCGGGCGATCATTTCAATCCGCACGGCTCGCCCCACGGAGGCCCGGATGATTCGCTCGAGGACCGGCACATCGGCGATATGGGCAACCTCGAGGCCGATGACAACGGCACAGCCGAGTATGATCGGACGATCGACGGCCTGACGCTGAGCGGCGCCGACTCCATCGTCGGCAAGTCGGTTCTGGTGCACTCGCAGGAGGATGATCTCGAGTCTCAGCCGACCGGCGATGCCGGAGCGCGCCTCGCATGCGGCGTAATCCAGATGGAAGGAGCCGGCACCGGCATGGGCACCACTACGCCTCAGCAAACGGCGCCCACTCCTCAGCCCTGATCCAATAATCCTTCATTAGGACCGCTGGGAATGAGGTCCGGTAGCGTATGTTGCCGGGCCTCATGCTTTTTATCCGGCCGTCGAGAAGTCAATCAGCCCTGCGGTCTACGTCGCCTCGACCTGCTCGGTAAACTCCTCGGCCTGAAAACATCAGTAGTTCAAGCAGTCAGTTATCCCCTGCTTCCAACCCGAAACCGCCGCCGGCGTGGTAACGTTGAGCAGGAAAATTTGACGCGAAGCACCGTTCTGAATTGAGCCAGACCACTACTTCCGAGGCATCCGTCACCGAATCCGATTGGTCGACTTCCGATGCCGAATCTTTCTACCACGTTCCCGGCTGGGGTAACGGATATTTCTTCGTCAACGACGGTGGCCACGTCGGCATTCGGCCGCATTCGGGCAAAGCAGTGTCGGCGGATGTCTTCGCCATCGCGCAGCAGTTGCGGCAGCAGGGCGTCGAATTTCCGGCGCTCATCCGTTTCCAGGATTTGCTGAATGACCGGGTTGTCCGGCTCAACGAAGCATTCCGCCAAGCGATCTCTGCGTCCGGATACAAGAACCGCTATCAGGGCGTTTTCCCGATCAAGGTGAACCAGCTTCGCGAGGTGGTCGAAGAGATCATGGATGCCGGCGAGCCGTTCCAGTACGGACTCGAATGTGGATCCCGGTCTGAGCTGATCGCAGCGCTGCCCTTCCTCGAACAGTACGACACGTTGTTGCTCTGCAACGGCTGTAAGGATGTGCGGATGATGGAGATGATGGTGGCGGGCCAGATCCTCCAGCGGCGCGTGCTGCCGATCATCGAGCGGATCGACGAGTACCAGATGCTGCGCGACGCAGTGCACTCGCAGAACGCAGCGAACCACGGCCCGTACGTCGGTTGCTTCGGCGTCCGCGTTCGGCTTTCAACGAGCGGTGCCGGTCTGTGGTCGGAATCCGGCGGGGCCGACTCCAAGTTCGGTATCAGCCTCGACGAAATGATCGGGCTCGTGCGCCGGCTCTCGCGCGAACGGCTCACCGATCGCTTCCAGCTGCTGCACTTCCACCTCGGCAGCCAGATCGCCGACATCAAGAACGTGCGCGACGCCGTGTCGGAGGCTGTCCGTATCTACGCATGGCTGCGCGATCAGCGAATCCCGATCCAGTACCTTGACATCGGTGGCGGGCTCGGCGTGAACTACGAAGCAGGGAATCCGGATGCCGTCTCCTCGATCAATTATGATCTGCAGGAATACGCTTCTACGGTGGTCCGCACGGTCAAAGAGCTATGCGATGAGGCCGGCGTGCCGCATCCGATCCTCGTGTCGGAGAGCGGCCGTGCCGTGACCGCGCATCATTCCGTGCTCGTCGTCGAGGCGATCGGCGCGCGCGGCAAGAAAGGCTACTCGGCCGACGACGACGGCGAAGGTGAGCACACGCTGGTCCGCGAACTTCTGCGCGTGTACCGCGAAGCCGATGAAGACAAGGCGCGGGAGATCCTGGCGCGCGCGGAGGCTCTGCGGAACGATATCGTCGACGCGTTCCGCACGGGAGAGATCTCGCTGGAGGACAAGGCGCTCGCCGAGGCGCTTTACTGGTCGATCTGCCGAAAGGTGCTCGATGCGGCTTCAGGCGTGGATGATCAAGCGCACCGGGAGATCCGCGAGCAGTTGGAGCCGCACCTGGTCGATTATTACCTGTGCGATTTTTCGATTTTTCGCTCGATGGTCGATTACTGGGCCATCGGCCAGCGCTTCCCCATCATGCCGCTGCACCGGCTCGACGAGCCTCCGACGCGCCGCGCCATGCTCGACGACCTCACGTGCGACTCCGACGGCCGCGTCTCTGACTTTGTGTCTGATGAAGGCAGCAAGCACTATTTGATGCTGCATCCACTGCGGAAATCAGAGCCCTACCTGCTGGGCTTCTTCCTGATGGGCGCGTACCAGGACATCATGGGAGACATGCACAATCTCTTTGGCCGGGTGACCGAAGCGCACGTCTATGTCGACGAAGACGAACCCGGCAACTTCTACATCGAAAAAATCCTGCCCGGCGCGGATGTGCGTGAGCAACTCGAACTCGTGCAGTACCACATGAATGAGCTTGAGCGCCGGATGAGTGTCCTCGTGCAGCGGCAGGTGCGCAGCGGCCACCTGCGGCCGGCGCAGGGCGTCCGGCTGCTCGAGCAGTACCGGGCATCATTCGGCGCGTATACGTACCTCGAAAGCCCGAATCCCTACGGAAGGTTCGACGGCGACTGAGCAGCGCACGGCGGATGCACATCGCATCCCGCGATCTGCCAGAAGTTGTAAGAACGGCACATTAGCGCTGAATCTTTGAGGGACGCACCGGCCATAACTACTACAGGCCGCCTCGTCTCGATGACCGACCTCAAAGATCGATGTTCGAATTCTTCATCCTCATCGCAAGTGCTACTCCGCTCGTCGTCGGGCTGTATGCCCTTCGCCGCATGAACGAGCGGAACGACGACGAATCCGAAGATCCGCCACCGCCGCCACCGCCTGAACCGCCGGAGCCGCATTCGCCGTCATCTCCGCAGGGACGGAACAGCACACGCTTGATGCCGCGTGCAATGGACCGCACCTCGCTCACGCGTCCGACAACTCGCATGCCACGCATCCCAAAACGGACGCCGACGGCGTATTGAGCGGTGAGCACTGAGTGGTGAGCGATGAGCGATGAGCGATGAGCGGTGAGCCGTGAG
>CBFGYX010000176.1:0-4430 GCA_965653075.1 uncultured bacterium | reverse complement strand
CTGCCTTACAAGCAGGGGGTCGGGGGTTCAAATCCCTCACCGCCCACCATGTGAACGCGCCAGAAGGTCCATTTAAAGACATTCTGGCGCGTTTTTCTGTTCATGCGAAGTCATGCTCCCTTCTGCAGAGCCCGTTTCTCTCATCGACGCCCAGGAAATCCCAGGTTCGTCCTAAGTATGTTGGACGAGCGCCGTTGAGACAACTACTCCATCCAGTAAGCGGGGTCATCATTCAAACGAGACTTCCGCAGACTGCGCCACCATTATATCCAGCGCTGGCTCGAGCATCTGGCGGGAGATCATTCCCGGGATGTATGCGCGGATGTTTCCGTCGCGGTCGATCAGGTAGGTTGTCGGCATCGACATGATCGGGCCATAGGCATTGTCTGCCGCGCCGTCGTCGACCATGATGGGATAGTTGATCCCCATCTCGTTTGCAAAGTGCACAACGCCGGCTCGATTGCGCCGCTCCGTAGATACGCCGGCGAAGACGACATCCGTCATCCCAAACTCGTCCTGAAGCCTGATGAAGTCGGGGATCTCGTAACGACATGGCGCGCACCATGTGGCCCAGAAGTTGAGCACCACCACTCGTCCCCGATGATCGGCCAGCCTGAATTTATCGCCGTCGATTGTTGTGAGGACGAAATCAGGTGCGGGTGGGGCCGAATCACCTGAGGCTCTGACGAGCGCAGCGATGGTGTCCGTCGACGGCTGGTGGTCAAGGATTGCGTTGATGCCGAGCCAGGCACCGATCAGCACGAGTGCCGGGATAATCAGCCGGCGGATGGAAAATGAAATACGGCGATTGGACATTGATCTGCGAAGCGCGAATACGGATCGGTGGGTCGGGAGGCATGATCATTCGCTGATCAGCGCCCGGAGGGCCGGGCGAAGTGCGTGGGCGAGGAGCAAACCCTCGTGCTGGAACCTCACGTGTCCATCCCTATCGATTAAGATTGTGGTAGGGAGAAGCGGGACGTGGTATCCCGTCCCGGCGTAGTTCGGGCCGACGAGCATGGGATAGTTGACATCATACTCATCGGCGAACGCGCGAACGTCGGCATCGGAGTCGTCCGTGGAAAGGCCGAGAAACTGAACCTCCCCCTCAAACTCTGACTGGAGGTCGACAAAGCCCGGGGTCTCGACGCGGCACGGCAGGCACCACGTGGCCCATACGTTTACGACGACGACCCGCCCGCGAAGATCGGCCAGCCGTACGGTCTCACCGTCAAGCGTAGCCATCTCAAGTGGCGGGGCGGGGCCGAGGTCGTCAAGGTCGACCGACGGCGCGAACCGGCGATAGACGAAAAAGACGACCACGGCCATGAGCAGCCAGTATCCCACCCGCCGCGCCAGAAGCATCCGCGGACGATTCCAGGCTTCCTTCAATGAATCTACAGATGGTGCGGCCATGGTTTACCTCCCCTCTTCGTCGACATGAGCATCAATCGATCGACCGGCGACGAGATTCATGATGAGCGGCTCGAGCATCTCGCGCGTGACGAGACCGGGTGCATAGCCCTGTACATTTCCGTCTCGGTCGATTAAGAACGTTGACGGAAGAGAACGAACGGGTCCGTAAGCTTGATCTGCCGTGCCGTCGTCAATCATCATGGGATAGTTGACGTTGAACTCATCGGCGAACGCGCGGACGTAATTGGCGTCCATGTTGTCGAGGGAGACACCGACGAAGAGAACATCGTCACGTCCGAAGTCATCCTGCATCTCAACGAATTCGGGGATTTCCTCGCGGCACGGCGGGCACCACGTTGCCCAGAAGTTGAGGACGATGACGCGGCCCTGCTGCTCTGAGAGGCGGAACGGATCGCCTTCAAGGGTGATGAGCTCGAAGTCGGGCGCCGGTGTGACGGTGGAATCGGCCGCCGGTTCTGCGGCGGTTATCTCGGCGTGCTGAGCGGATGACGAAGGAAAAATTGACCACGCTGCGGCGAATAGCAGCGTAAGTGGAACGCCCACGTAGACGTGGCGCGAAGAACGGATTGACATAGCTGTAGTGCAATACGGTTAGAGAATCAGGCAACAAGGCTGATGAGCAGCCGAAGCCGTCTTCTATATCCGTAGCACCACGGAGCGGAGGAGGTGGGGCGAAGTAGCCGGTGGACCACGTCGATGAGCGGATCCAGTCGCCTGCGTCATTACCGGCGATTCCGTTGTCGCGGAGGCCAGGATGGCCACACTTGCAGGCGTTTGCGGCGGAGCAGACGTGACGGCCGGGACGGCATCATCGGCACCCTTGATAACGACGCAGTCGGTGGCGACGGGCACCTCCGTGAGCGTCGGGGCGAGGCTCGCCTGATCCTGGTGTCGCTGCGAGAGACAATCAGAACCCGAGATCCACGAGACGCTAACACTGCTGGAACCCGCGCATACTTGCAGTCCGGCGAAGACGGATGCCAACACAAACGGCACGAGCAGCCCTGCGAGCAAATTCGCGGCACGTCGGCGGTTTGGAAGGCGGTGGACGAACGTCACGTCGCGTAATAGCGGATTCTGCAATTCAGCGTGCGTAATGTATCAGGTCTCCTGCCAACAGTTCCCACCCATCCGAGACACGACGAAGGCGCACCGTCGACAAGTCGTTTGCAAGGATGAGCCGCGCTGCGTCTATTGTGCTCCTGCGTCAACGGCGGTACGAGCGCTTCAAGGTCGCGTTAGCGCGCGCCTCCGCTTGCACCGGCACCCGCCACACCCGCCGTCGCGCCGGTCCCGCTTGCGATGTTCGTCGTGACCGAGGCTGTCATCGACGTAACCGTTGTACTCAGCGCTGCAGGCGATACACGGCCTCCATCCACTGCGATGATCCACAAGAATTGATCCGTCGGCGCCGCCTTGACGAGGTTGCCCGTGCGCGTGCTGCTCAAGCTGAACACGACCGCATACACAAAATGCCGGTCGATATCGCCCTCGAGATCTTCAGGCGATGCCTTCTGCAGGCCGCGGAGGTACGCGCGCCAGCCGCGGTATAGCCGCTCGCCTTTCTCTGTGCGATGCCAGACCAAACCTGAGAAGGATATTGCACCGATGCTCAGCGCGAGAGGCAGCGCACCTATCGGTCCCGCGAACGCAATTGCCGCGATCGACGCGGCGGTGAGCGGCATCTGGGCCAGAATATTGGCCGATATCGCTTTAGAGTTTTCGGGATGCGTCAACTCGTAGCTGTCATAATCTGCCTTGAGCAGCTTCTGCCAGTTGGCGTACCACTTCCGATTTTTCGACTTGTTCAGGTCGAATATCTTCTTGATCTCCCGCTCGCCATCCGACATCCGATCGACGACCAGGCGGACGACCTCCTGCTCCCAGTCGCGCAGATCACCCGGGCTGGGCCGAACATCCCCCAGATGGATCTCGAACGGCGTCTCCTTCGACAAGAAGGACCGCTTCTCCTCGCCTTGCACGATGCGGAAATACCCGCGACGACACAGATCGAACAGGGTTGCTACGACAGACTGCGCGCCGACGTAGAACTGCGAGACGAACATGGCGGCCAGTGCCGGCGGATGGTCCGATGGGATCTCGGTGGTTTGTTTTGGGAAATCCTCGGCGAGCTGTGGTTTGTTCGGACGGTAGCGCCGGTACACCATCCCGAAGAACACGACGGTGAGCAGGGAAAGTACGAGTGATATGTAGCTCCATCGCACAGCGCGCCGCTCTCTGCGCTCAGCCGCGCGTGCTTCCTGCTCGGCGCGCTCAGCTTCATCGAGGAGAACCTGCGCCAGCGTATACGCTCCGTCGTTGATTTGAGCCGACGGTACGAGCGAAGCGGGGAAAACGGCTCGCATCGCCACGTGGTCGCTGCTGGAGAGGTTATCGCCTGCGAGCAGGATCCCGTCAGACGAAATTGTCGTCTCGACTTTCGATGAGGCGCCACGCAGAAAGTGATGTAACGCTGCGCCCTCGAGCGGCTGCTCGAAGCGTAGCCGAACCTCGAGCTCGTCCGTCGGCTTCTCCCAGCCGTCGGTCAGGTACGTCCAGAAAAATTCGGCATGCTCGGGTCCGCGCACGACGGCGCCCTCCAGCACGTAGGAAATTGTGAACGTGCGGTCTTCATTGCGCGCGCGGTAATACCACCGGATGTCCACGCGCTTGTCGCGCTCGCGCACACGATACGTATTGTCCTTACGTGATGTGTTGAGCGTGTACGGGTTGCCATTTTCGCTGACCTCGATGTCTCGCACCACGTCGAACCCTGCGCGTGACAGGTTGTAGTCGGCTTCCGAGAACGAGCCGTCGAAGCGGAACGTCCGGTGCTCCGTCATGCGCACCGCCCCGTCAGCCTGTACCACCGCCTCGACCACGACGCGGGGAAAGGAGTAGTCTTTGGCCACGACAACCGCCGTGGTACCAAATACGGTTAGCAGAAAGATGAACGTGCTGCGGCGGAGCAGTCCAGACATAGACTCGTGGTT
>CBFGYX010000175.1:0-4445 GCA_965653075.1 uncultured bacterium | reverse complement strand
GATCGAGTCTGATGCACGGATTCAGATTCTGACCTGGAACGACGCCGAGGGGAAGTCGACGTACTGGCATTCGACGGCTCACCTGATGGCCGAAGCACTCGAGGAGCTTTACCCGGGCGTAAAATTCGGCATCGGGCCGTCCATCGAAAACGGCTTCTATTATGATGTTGACCTGGGCGGCCGCCGCCTGACCAACGACGACCTCGCAGTGATCGAGCGGAAGATGGTCGAGCTTGCGAAGCGGGATGTCCCGTTCGAGCGCCGACCCGTTTCCAAGGATGACGCCCTCGATTATTTCCGCGACAAGGATGACGAGTACAAGCTGGAGCTGATCGACGAACTGGAAGACGGCACGATTACGCTCTACCAACAGGGCAACTTTATCGATCTCTGCCGGGGGCCTCATATTCCGTCTACCGGCCAGATCAAGTACCCGAAACTGCTCGCGCTGGCAGGCGCATACTGGCGGGGCGATGAAAAGCGCCCGCAGCTCACTCGCATCTACGGCATCAGCTTCCCTAAAAAGAAAGAGCTCGATGAGTACCTCGAGCGCCTCGAGCTCGCGCGCCGGCGAGATCATCGGAAGCTCGGCCGTGAGCTGGAGCTGTTCACCTTCAGTTCGAAAGTCGGGCCGGGTCTGCCGCTGTGGCTACCGAAAGGTGCGGTACTCCGCGAGACGCTGACGGACTTCCTCAAGGAAGAGCAGCTTGCGCGCGGCTATCAACCGGTCATCACACCGCATATCGGCCGGCTCGAGCTGTATCGGACCAGTGGCCACTATCCTTTCTACAGCGACAGCCAGTTCCCCCCGATGATCGAGGAGGATGAGGACGGCGAGGAAGAAGGGTACCTGCTGAAACCCATGAACTGTCCGCACCACACGCAGATCTTTGCGGACAAGCAGCATTCATACCGTGATCTACCCGTGCGGCTGGCCGAGTTTGGGACGGTATACCGCTACGAGCAGTCGGGCGAGTTGGGCGGATTGACGCGCGTGCGTGGTTTTACCCAGGACGATGCTCATATCTTCTGCACCGATGATCAGGTCAAAGCCGAATTCAAAGACGTCATCGACCTCACGCTGAAGGTGCTGGCGGCGCTCGACTTCACTGATTTCAAGGCCCAGATTTCGCTTCGTGATCCAGCGAACAAGGAGAAGTATGTGGGAGGCGATGAGCAATGGGAGCGCGCAGAGCAGGCCATCCGAGAAGCAGCCGCCGAGATGGGGCTGGATGCGATTGAGGAGGAAGGTGAGGCCGCGTTCTACGGCCCCAAGCTGGACTTCATGGTAAAGGATGCCCTCGGCCGCGAGTGGCAGCTCGGCACCGTCCAGCTCGATTACAACCTGCCAGAGCGTTTCGACCTGTACTACGTGGGCGCCGACGATCAGCGACACCGCCCGGTCATGATTCACCGCGCGCCGTTCGGCTCGCTCGAACGCTTCATCGGCGTCTTGATCGAGCACTGCGGCGGCAACTTCCCCACATGGCTGGCCCCGGTGCAGGTGTCGGTGCTTCCGATCGGCCAGGACTTCGGGGAATACGCCAGGCAGGTTGAAGCACGTTTACGGAAGGAAGGCATCCGCGTCGAGGCCGACCTCCGGAATGAGAAGGTGGGCTACAAAATCCGCCAGGCGGAAGTCCGAAAGGTGCCGTATATGCTCGTTGTGGGCCGAAATGAAGCCGAGGCCGGCACGGTTGCCGTCCGCCGGCACGGGGAAGGTGCTCAGGACGTACGGCCCGTCGATGATTTCATCGCGGCTCTACATCAAGAAATAGCCGCACAGACGGGACGAGCCGTCTCCGCTGAAACCTAATCGGCTGCCATCGCGTGAAAAAATGAATCGCCGCGTATTGCATCGCGGCTGATTTCATGCGTTGATTATATCATCATCAAAAACAAACCCAGTAGAGCCATCGCAAACAAGGTTCGTATTAACGAAGACATCCGGGCATCCAAGGTCAGGCTCGTTGACCCCAACGGCGACCATGGCGTTGTCGATCTGGAGGAGGCGCTGAGACGCGCGCGGGGTTATGAGCTTGACCTCGTCGAAATCGCACCGACGGCCAACCCGCCCGTCGTTAAGATCATCGACTACGGTAAGTACCGCTACGAGCTACAGAAGAAAGAGAAGGAAGCGCGGAAGAAGTCGCAGAACGTACAAATGAAGGAGGTTCGGTTCCGGCCGCATACCGACACGCACGACTTCGAGTTTAAGACGAAGCACGCGCGCAGCTTCCTCGAGGACAATAACAAGGTTAAGGCCTGGGTTCAGTTTCGTGGGCGCGACATCATCTATCAGGATCAGGGGATGGACCTGCTCCGGCGCTTCATCGAAGAATTGCAGGACGTCGCCAAGATCGACCAGGCACCGCGGATGGAAGGCCGCCGGATGACCACGATCCTGGCTCCCGGGAAGACCAAGAAGTAATCGTTCACAGTAAATTCGGCACCCAGCCGCCCATCTCCATCACCACATCATTGAATGGGGATGGGGCGTTCCGTATTATTTGCAGCTGCAAGCGATTGCCGGCATCATGCAGAGGCCGTTCTAACGAACGCCTCTTTTTTTATCGGCACGCGGCGCGTTAGTCATTGAGATTGTAGAAATCGCTGGGCCGTTGAGCCGTCTGCATCCTGAATCAAGGAGCTACGCCGATTCCCCGGTCCATTGAACTCGATTTAGAGAGGTTGCGATGCCCAAAATGAAAAGCAGTAGTGGCGCGAAGAAGCGTTTTAAGCTGACCGCCACCGGGCGTATCAAACGCAAGAAGGCGTTCAAGAGCCACATCCTGACGAAGAAGTCGCCGAAGCGCAAGCGCAATCTGCGCCAGAGCGCACTCGTCGACAAAGCAGATGCACCACGCGTCCGGCAGATGATTTCCAAGTGAGATCCTTCTCACCTGGTTTTATTCCGGCCGTAAAATTGATTCGATAGAAAATGCCACGCGCAAAGAATAGCGTCGCCTCCCGCCGCCGGCGGAAGAAAGTATTAAACATGGCGAAAGGCTACTGGGGCCGTCGCAGCAAGGTCTACACGGTAGCCAAGAACGCCGTTGAGAAAGCGCTCGTTTACCAGTACCGCGACCGCCGCCAGCGTAAGCGCCAGTTCCGTCGCCTCTGGATCACGCGTATCAACGCCGCTGCCCGTGTGAACGGAGTTAGTTACTCGCGGCTGATGGGTGGGCTCCGGAAATCGAACGTCGAGCTCAACCGCAAGGTACTCGCCGATCTGGCCGTGCACGATCCCGATGCATTCGCCGCCGTGGTCGAACAAGCCAAACCGTGATCATGCCGATGTCGGACACCGTCCGATTTACCACCTCTGCCCATCTTGATTGAAGCAGAGGCCGGAACGCATCACGCGATCTTCGCAGGACAAGATCCCGCCCCTGTCTTTCAGGCCAGGCGGGATCTTTGCGTTTATACCATTACCGTCGACAAGTCGCAGCCATGTCTGCCTACCAATCCATAGAGGTCATCCAGAAAGAGATTGAGGCGGCGTCGCTTCAATCCGAGGAGGAGATCGAGGCGTTCCGCATCGCCTTCCTCGGACGCAAGAGCGGACGCATCACCAATCTCTTCAAGGAGATCGGCTCGGTCCCTCCCGCCGACAAGAAGGAGTTCGGGCGCCGCGTCAACGAGCTCAAGCAGCACGCCGAAGCCCTGATCGAATCGGCGCGGGAGGCAATGTCGACATCGGTAGGGAGCCGCGGCCCGTCGATCGACCTGACGCTGCCGGGCCGTAAACCTCGCCGCGGCACGTTGCACCCGCTTACGCAGACGCTGGAAGACATCCAGAGCATCTTCGAGCGGTTCGGCTTCGGCGTGGCGTTCGGCCCTGAGATCGAAGACGACTGGCACAACTTCTCGGCGCTGAACTTCCCGCCCGATCATCCGGCGCGGGACATGCAGGATACGTTCTTCATCGAGCCACCCAACGACGACGACGGAATCCTGCTGCGAACGCACACATCGCCGGTGCAAATCCGTGTGATGCAGGAGCAGGCGCCGCCCGTTCGGGTCATCGTGCCCGGCCGCGTCTATCGCAACGAATCCCTCTCATACAAGTCGTTCTGCCTGTTTAATCAGGTGGAAGGACTGTATGTGGATGAAGGCGTCACCTTCGCCGATCTGAAGCAGGTGCTTCACGTCTTCGCCCGCGCGATGTTCGGTAGCGACGTCAAGATGCGCTTCCGCGCCAGCTTCTTCCCCTTCACCGAGCCGAGCGCTGAAGTCGATATCTGGTGGCCGAATCCGGAGCTGCCCGGCGGCGGCCGCTGGCTGGAGGTGCTCGGTTGCGGCATGGTCGACCCGAACGTGCTCAAAGCCGTCGACATCGACCCTGAGCGCTATACAGGATATGCGTTCGGCATGGGCGTCGACCGCCTGGCGATGCTCCGCTACGACATCGACGACATCCGCATCCTGTACGAAAACGACCT
>CBFGYX010000174.1:0-4448 GCA_965653075.1 uncultured bacterium | reverse complement strand
GCGATGCCGAAGTAGTCGTTCAGCACGGCCGTGACGAGCCCGTGCGGCATACCGTCGATGTTGAACGCAACGACGCCGATGCGCTCGGCAATTTCAAGGCGATGACTGCCGTAAATGTGGACGCCGTCGATGCGGGCCAGGCGATCGAGCGCATATTGCGTCAGCCGCTGCTCGTCCTCCTCAATCACATCCATGCCGATCCGGCTCAACATCTGCAATGTGGCGGCGAGCGCAAGGCTTCCCGGCAGGTTAGGAGTGCCGGTTTCCTCGCGGTCCGGCAGCGTCGGTGAGATGTGATAGCGCGCCGTATCCACAAAAGAAACCACGCCTCCACCAACTTCTTCCGGCTCCCGGCCGCTGAAGAGATCGCGCCGCGCAATGATCACCCCCGGCGATCCCGGCGTGTAGATTTTATGACCACTCAGGCATAACACGTCGACGGCCTCGGCCTCTTCATCCCCCAACATATTGATCGGACAGTGAGCCGCCGACTGCGCGGCATCCACCACGACGAGCGCCCCGACTTCATGTGCCATCCGCGCGACTTCGTGCACCGGGTTGAGGACGCCGGTGACGTTCGATGCTGCCGTGAGTGCCACGTAGTTCAGACGATCAGCGTATTGGTGGATGGCCTCGCGCAGTGCCCGCATATCAACGCGCCCGGCCCCGCCGTCCGGATCTTTCTCAACCGGAACATGCACCACGTTGCCGACATGTTTTCGGTGCGGCAAATCGTTGGCGTGATGCTCCATGATTGTGGTGATGACGACGTCGCGCCCGGGGCGCTTGCCCGCCAGCACGCGCGCCATCCTGTTGAGCGCGCCCGTCACGCCGTTGCCGCAGAAGATGGCCGTGTACGACGCGTCGGCATTGACGAAGTCGAGCACAATTTCGTGCGCCTGTTGGTACAGCGCCGTCATGATGCGGGCGCCGAAGTGCAGTTGCGAGTGCGTGTTGGCGTAGTGCTCGAGCGCCCCGCGGACAATCTCGTCGGCAGGTTTCAGGCGAAGGTTCGACGCCGCGCTGTCGAGATAAATACGGTTGGCGGTGCGACCGTCGGCGAGCTTGTACGCTGTTCGGAGGCCGGTGAACTCAGACCGCAGCGCGTTGAGTAATTGCCGGCGGTCGGCGACGGTTGTGGTCTCCGTGCGTGGTTTTATTTCCATCCTCTTCGGGCGCATGTCGACGGGCCGCACATCATGAGCTCGACGGATGGGCCACGCCGCGTTGTCAGTCCAGAATGATTTCCCGGCGCAGACGAGCGACCGGAATGTTGAGTTGCTCGCGATACTTGGTGACGGTTCGGCGGGCGATGTTGAAGCCGCGTTCTGCGAGCTCCGCCGCGATACGCTGATCCGATAACGGTTTGTCTTTGGCCTCTTCAGAAATGATCTGCTCGATGATCGCCTTGACCTCTTTGTTGGAAACCTCCTCTCCCGAATCGGTCGTCAGTCCCTCCGAAAAGAAGTACTTCAGCTCGTAGACGCCGAATTCCGTCTGCACATACTTTCCGTTGACGACGCGGCTCACGGTGGAGATGTCCATGTTGATGATCTCCGCGACGTCCTTCAAAATCATCGGCCGGAGGTGCCCCTCGCCGTAGCGAAAAAAGTCGGTTTGCAGCTGGACGAGCGCGTGCATCACCTTCATCATGGTGTGCCGCCGTTGATTGATCGAATTGATGAACCAGCGCGCGCTCTCGAACTTGTTCTTGAGGAACTTACGCGTCTCATCGTCGATGCCGTTATCGCCACCGGGGCGCTTCTTTTCGGCCGAGAGCTCCTGCAGCATGTGCCGATACGGGCGCGATATGTGCAGCTCGGGTGCGTTCCGGCCGTTGAGGGTGATGATGAAATCGTCATCGACGTATTCCACCGCGAAATCAGGCGTGATGTAGTTCTGCTGCGCGGTGAACTCGCCCTCGCCCGGCTTCGGATTGAGGCGATTCTGGACGAGCTCGTATGCCTCCTTCAGTTCCTCCTCGTCGATGTCCAGCTTGCGCAGGATGGCGCTGTAGTGCTTCATCGTGAACTCCTTGTAGGCACGCTCCATCATGCGAAGTGCTACTTCGCGGCCGGGCGTCTCCTCCGGGAGGGCAGTGAGCTGCACCGTGAGACACTCTTTGAGATCGCGGGATGCGATGCCGATCGGGTCGAGCTGCTGCACCTGCCTGAGCACTTGCTCTACGGCGTCTTCCTCGATTTCGACGCCGTAGTTGAAGATGATGTCGTCGACGATCGATTCGAGTGGCCTCCTCAGATAACCGTCTTCGTCGATCGAGCCGATGATCTGGTCGGCAACAACGAGCTCGCCTTCGTCAAGATCGAGGTATGACAACTGATCGCGTAGATGCTCGGTCATGGTCGTCCGAGCCGGCATGGGCATCTCGCGATCGTCTTCGTCCTGGCTGTGGTCTACACGCGCCTTATATCCGTACAGATCGTCGGCATTGTTGAGCAGCTCCTCCCAATCGTAATCCTCATCCGCATTATCCGCCTCCTCACGATCGTCGTCGAGGTCGTCGGCCTGCTCCCGCTCCATCAGTTCATCTTCGTCAGCTCCTTCCTCGAGTAGCGGATTGATCTCCATCTCCGCCTTGATGCGCTGTTCGAGGGCAAGCGTCGGCAACTGCAGCAGCTTGATATACTGGATCTGCTGCGGCGACAGCTTTTGCTGAAGTGACTGTTTCTGATGGAGATTCAGCATCGCGATACTCCTTGACCCAGAATCTCGCGGCGCTCGGCAATCGTCTGCTCAAAGCGCGCGTACCACTCTTCGCCGTACTTCCGCGTGAGCGGCTCCTTCAGAAACCCTGCGAGCGGGATGCCGAGCCGCGCTCCGCACTTACGCCCGGGCTCGCAGATATCGATGCGCTCGTAGTTGAGCGTCTCGATGTCGCCGTAATTTTCGACGCGGATCGGGTACAGGTGGCATGATATCGGTTTGGGGAAATCGATCTTGCCGCGCCGCTGGACCTCCTGGATGGCGCACTTGGCTACCGGTCCATCGTACGTCACGAAGACGCACTCGGCACCGTCGACGCACGTCGTGGCATACTGGTCGGGGGCTGTTTCCTCCCACACACCTTCTCGCTCGATGACCTCGAGCGCCTCCGGCCGGAGCAAATGCCGAACGGCGGGAAGAATCTCTTCGAGAATGGGCAGCTCATCGGCCTCGAGCGGCGCACCCATGTCTCCCTGTACGCAGCACGCGCCGAGGCAGGCGCCGAGATTACAGGAGAACTCGGCGTCGAGGAGATCGTCGGAAACGAGGATATGGTCTACAGCAAACATAGTGCCTTAAACGTATCACGAGAGAGAGGGTTTGTCAACAACAGGACGAGATCCGTGGCAGCTACGGGGGAGATATTACAGTCAACCCGCTTTTCCGGAGGCCTGCGTATGGCGGTGCCGTTGCGTACCTTGCGGCCATAAGTAACCACGCCCGACGATGGACCCGCAGCGAACCTCCCCCTTGCAGTCACACGCTCGCTCCTCCGAGGAGGATCTCGAGCGGATGCTACGCCCGAAGTCGCTCGATGACTTTATCGGCCAGCAGAAGATCAAAGATAATCTGCGGATTTTTATTACCGCGGCGCGGCAGCGTGGTGAAACGCTTGACCACGTTCTGCTATCTGGTCCGCCGGGGCTTGGTAAGACGACGCTCGCCTATATCATTGCCGAGGAGATGGGTGCTGGCATTAAAACGACGAGCGGGCCTGTTCTCGACAAGCCGGCCGGCATCGCGGGCATCCTGACCAACCTCGATGAGGGTGACGTGCTTTTCATCGACGAGATCCACCGCCTCACCCCGGTAGTTGAAGAGTACCTTTACTCGGCGATGGAGGATTATCACATCGACATCGTCATCGACTCGGGGCCAAACTCGCGGAGTGTGCAGATCACCTTGCCGCCGTTCACGCTCGTCGGCGCCACTACCCGCAAAGGACTGCTCACGGCACCGCTACGGGCTCGCTTCGGGATCGATTTTCGGTATGATTATTACCGAGCCGACCTTTTGAAGGACATCGTACTTCGCTCGGGTGGCATTTTAAACGTGGATGTGTCGGAAGACGGCGCGAATGAAATCGCCCGCCGCAGCCGCGGTACACCGCGTATCGCCAACCGCCTGCTTCGCCGAGCACGCGATTTCGCGGAGGTCGATGGAGATGGCCGCGTCGATCGCAAGGTGGCCGACCGCGCCCTCAATGCACTCGACGTCGACGAATTTGGACTCGACGATATGGACGCGCGCATACTGCTTACGCTCATGGAGAAGTTCGGCGGCGGACCAACGGGTTTGGGAAACCTCGCCGTGTCGGTAGGCGAAGATGCCGGCACCATCGAGGAGGTGTACGAGCCCTATCTCATCCAGGAGGGATTCATGGAGCGCACGCCACGGGGCCGCGTTGCCACCGTCCGCGCTTACCAGCATTTCGGCATTGCACG
>CBFGYX010000173.1:0-4465 GCA_965653075.1 uncultured bacterium | reverse complement strand
GAGATTGGTGCAGGCGAGAGCCCGCAGATGCTTGTATTCAACAAAATCGACTTGATCGACGACCGCGAGGTGCTGGCGGCATTGAAGACGCGTTATCCGGACGCGGCGTTTGTTTCTGCTGCTCGTGGGATCGGTCTCGGGCAGCTCAGACAGCGCCTGCTGGCAATCATCGAAGCTGACTTCATCGAGAAAGTCGCCTATCTGCCCGTCGCGGAAAGCGGGGCAGTCGCCTTTCTCCATCGCATCGGCGATATGTTGTCAACCGATTACATGTACGCCCGCACACCGGAATCCGACGATCCAATAGCCGTTGCTCGTATCCATGTTCGCTTCTCCAACAAGTTCGCGGACGAAGTCGAGCCGATGCTGAGGCAATTTTCTTCCCTCAGACCCGTTCTTGAGGAAGACCTGGCCGGATAATGCTATACGTCAACTCTGGTTACTTCCAGGCCGATTTGTGACGTATGTGGATGGAGGCACTTGCCTAAGTGGTCCCGCTTTCTTAAATCCAGGCCGTGCTCTGTATTGTGAAGTAGTAACGAAGCCGTGCTGAAGCCGCCGCATTAATACGTGACGCTTACGCAGAAGAACGGCATGGCTGTTGCGCTGTAAAGGAGATAGCTCCGGGTCCATCATCCCGCTCTACTCCGCCGAGATTATGACCATAAAAGACCTCATCGCCCACGACATTAGACCGTTGCACGCCGATGACAGCGTTGAACAGGCGCTTGGTCATCTGCTTGAGCATAACGTCTATCACATGCCCGTTGTTAATGCCGACGACAGGTTGGTGGGTTGTGTATCCGAAGATCAGCTGCTGAACGCGTACGGGCCCGACGCTCCGGTTGGGTCATTACCGGAAGTCGCGTCGGACAGCAAGCCGGTGCACGTCTTCCCCGACACACACGTTTTCGATGTGACCAAAAGGCTCGTGGAGCATCAGCTCTCCAGCATCGCGGTGGTTGAGGGCGATGGCGAGTACATCGGGCTCGTCAGACGGCAGGATATCTTCGAGCAGTTCGCGCGAATGCTGTCGACGCAGGAGGCGGGGGCCATTATCGCCCTCGAACTCGACCAGAGAGACTACTCGCTGTCGCAACTCGTGTACACGATCGAGAGCAATGGCGTCAAGATTCTGTCTATCGCGTCCGAGCCACCCGACACCGAGACGTCGATGATCCGGGTCACCCTCAAGCTAAACACAACGGATACGGCTCGCGTCCGCCATATGATGGAGCACTACGGATATCATGTGGTGGCGTCGTTCAGCGAGGACGAGACCGACGAAGACTTGCAGTGGCGCGTGGAGGAGTTCATGCGTTACCTCGAGGTCTGAGCGCCTGGCGTTAGGTCATACACTTCTCCGGGTACGTGTTCAGCGGGGCTTCATTACGGAGCCCCGTTTTGTTGAAGTAAGGGGATGTGAGCGCAGCGTGATGTCCTTTCCAGTCTGATGTACATGAATGAGACCCTTGAAAGATTGATTGCTGGTCCGCTCGTCTGGATCTCGACCTTGCACGCCGCCTCGAAGGTTGTGGCGAGCCGACAACAGCGCCTGCGAGGTATCGATCCTTCGACGCTTGAGCCTGCTGAGCAGGCTGTGCATTATCTGGTCGAGTCTGTGGCTGAACTCGAGGACCTGGCGTACCGGATGTCGGGCCTGCAGGCCGACGTGCCGGCGGCGGATGACGTCGTAGCCAGGATTGCTGCCACGTTCGACTACTTGCTCATGCTCAGCCGGGCAACCGATGTGGTTGGCGATGTCCACAGGCGGCTCCTCAGCTTGTATCCAGATGTGCCTTCAGACATGATCGAGGAGGCGCGGGGTCTACATGCTGAACTGCAGCGCATGGCCGAGGACGAAACGGCCGAGGAAGACGCTGCGACACGTGTTTTTGGCCTCGTGTCGAGACTTCGAGAGGTCGTGCCCTCCGGCGGAATTTAACCGCAGTTCTCGCCTTTATTTCGTATCTTAGCATGATTTGCGAGCCGTTTCGCCCTCGTGAATCGACTGCGTTTTGCCGGGCAATCGAAGCGGGTCATCTTTCTGCCGAGAGAAGGGAAGAATGACCACTAGTTCGCCACACCCGGGCATTGATAAACCTGATCAGGAGCCGTTTCGGCTTTAAAAGAATTACGTGAGTATGGAATCCAAGCGAGTGCCGAGTGCTTACGCTGCCGCCAATATCCAGGTACTGGAAGGTCTCGAGGCGGTGCGGAAGCGTCCGGCGATGTACATCGGCGATGTCGGCTTCCGCGGACTGCATCACCTGGTCTACGAAGTCGTCGACAACTCGATCGACGAGGCGCTGGCCGGCTACTGCGACCGCATTGACGTCGTGATTGGGGACGATGGCTCGATGACCGTCACCGACGACGGCCGAGGCATCCCTGTCGACATCCATCCGAAGGAAAACCGCTCAGCGCTCGAAGTGGTCATGACCACGCTCCATGCCGGCGGAAAATTCGACAAGGACACGTACAAGGTCTCGGGCGGTCTCCATGGCGTCGGCGTGTCGTGTGTCAACGCGCTCGCCGGGCGGCTCATCGCCTCCGTCAAGCGCGACGGATTTCTGTGGCAGCAGGAGTTTGCGTTCGGCAAGCCCTTGCATCCCGTCGAGCAGGTGCGCCCGCTGCGCGATGACGAAGCCACCGGCACCAAAGTGCAGTTCTGGCCGGATCAGACGATCTTCACCGAGACGGAATTTCGTTTCGACACCCTTGCCGATCGTCTTCGCGAGCTCGCATATCTCAACCGCGGCCTCTTCATCTCTATCGAAGACCAGCGCGAAGAAGATGAGTCGGCACGCAGGGAGGAGTACCACTTCGAGGGCGGTATCGTCGAGTTCGTCGAATACCTCGACGAGACTCGCGCGCCGATCCACGATCAGATCATTTATTTCTCCGACGAGTCGTCGTCCGTTCCGGTAGAGCTTGCGCTTCGTTATAACGACGGCTACACCGAGAATGTGCTGTCCTTCGTCAACAACATCAGCACGCACGAGGGCGGTACGCACGTGTCGGGATTTCGGCGTGCGCTGACGCGGACCCTGAAGGTCTATGCGGAACGCAATAACCTGCTGCGTAACGCCAAGGTCGACCTCTCCGGCGATGACTTCCGTGAGGGAATCACGGCAGTGCTGTCGGTAAAAGTGGCCGAGCCGCAGTTCGAGGGGCAGACGAAGACCAAGCTTGGCAACTCGGAGGTGCAGGGTGCCGTCGAAACGCTGATCAACGAGCGGCTGGCTCAGTGGCTCGATGATAACCCGCGCGACGCGAAACGTATCGTAGATAAGGTTCTACTGGCGGCTCAGGCGCGTGCGGCTGCGCGCCGCGCACGCGAGCTTGTACAGCGCAAAAACGCCTTCTCGTCCGGCGGACTGCCCGGCAAGCTGGCCGACTGTTCGTCGAAGGATCCGGAGGAGTGCGAGCTGTACCTCGTTGAGGGTGACTCGGCCGGTGGCTCGGCCAAGCAGGCGCGCGACCGGCATTATCAGGCGATCCTCCCGCTGCGCGGAAAAATCCTGAACGTTGAGAAGGCACGCCTCGACAAGGTCCTCGATAACGAGGAGATCAAGAACATCATCACGGCGCTGGGCACCGGTATCGGTACGTCGGAGGAAGAGTTTGATCTGTCACGCTTGCGGTATCACAAGCTCATCCTCATGACGGATGCCGATGTCGACGGGGCGCACATCCGCACGTTGCTCCTGACGTTCCTCTACCGCCACCTCAAACCACTCATAGTAAGCGGCCATATTTATGTGGGACTCCCGCCGCTCTACAAGGTGAAGGTGGGTAAGGATGAGCGCTACGCGTGGACCGAGGAGCAGCTTCAGGAAATCCTGGTCGAAATGCGAGATGTGGGCCGCGCCAAGCCTGTCATCCAGCGTTATAAGGGTCTCGGTGAGATGAACCCCGAGCAGTTGTGGGAGACTACGATGGACCCCGCAACGCGGCGCCTGCAGCAGGTGACCGTCGACGATGCCGCGGCGGCCGACCGCATTTTCAGCACACTCATGGGCGACGCCGTTGAGCCAAGGCGCAAGTTCATCGAGCGCAACGCACGCTACGCCACGATCGACGCCTGAAGCGCGGTCTGCGCTCGCTCGCTGAAACCTGACACGATCCATGCCGTCCAGCCCGACCTCACCAGCTGAACACGTGCAGAGCGAGGTCGACTTGTCGATCGTCGTTCCGGTGTATGAGGAGGAGGAGTTGCTGCGCGAGCTTGCCGACGGATAGTTTGCTTCGTGAGGGCCGTGGCGTCGCCGTAGGGTGTGCCGATGGCGCACCGGCCGAGGTGGTGCGCTACCAGCGCACCCTACGTGAGGACCGTGGTGCCGCCGTAGGGTGTGCCAATGGCGCACCGGCCGGCTGTTAAACTCGCTCTCTCACACGTCTCCAGGTTTTCGCGATGTCAGGCAGCACCCTCGGCAAGCTTTTCACCGTCACCACCTTCGGC
>CBFGYX010000172.1:0-4468 GCA_965653075.1 uncultured bacterium | reverse complement strand
GTAGAGCATGTTGCCGAACAGATGCAGATATCCGCCGTGCATGAACATGGCTGTTATCAGCGTCAGGTAAATCGGCGTCGGGCCCGGATGGTGCGGGATCTCGACGGTCTGCCCGCCGACGGTGATCGGCCGGGGCGCGGTGAGGTCGGTGCCGGTCGTGATTTCAAGCGGAACAACGCTCCAGCCGTAGGTAAACGCCTCGTTCAATCCACCCTGCTGCAGAAAAAAGAAAACGGCGAAGTTGGCCGCAATCAACAAATACGTGACCCAGGCCGGTCGCGAGGCACGGCGATTCTCATCGCCAATCGGCAATAGCATAGTTGAATGACGAGGTTAGGCCGTAATATGACGGCAGAGCTGATGCAGTGTGCGACGCGAGATGTTGCTCAAGTTGTAAGCCACCGGTAGAACACGTACGAGCAGGTTTCAGGTGATGGAGGCATCGGCCTCAAACAAGATAGACACGAGAACGGGTTGCCGGCGGCGTTGTCGGCGCAGGCACGCGTTTCGTTTCAACGACGACATACTTCGAGGATGATCAGACGGATAGTCATTATCGGAACCGGCCTCATCGGAGGCTCGCTCGGACTCGCCCTTAAGCGCGCGCAGCCCGATCTGCACATCGTCGGCTGCGATAATCCTGACATCCTTGCCCGTGCCATCATCGTCGGTGCCATCGACGACGGCGAGGACGATCTCGAGAAGGCCGTCCGGGAGGCCGACCTCATCATCATCGCCACGCCGCTCTCGGCATCGCTCCGCGTGCTGCAGGAAGTCGTCGAGCACGCACCATCGGGTAGCGTGATCACCGATGTCGGATCGGTGAAACGGCCCATTATCGACTGCGCTCGGGAGGTGATATCACCCGGGCAGACGTTTGTCGGTGGCCATCCCATGGCCGGCGCATCGGCCGGCGGCATCGAACACGCCGATCCGATGCTGTTCGAGAACGCCGTCTATGCGCTGTGCCCGCCGGACGGCGAGCTTCCCCCCGCGTTCAGCCACACCCTTGAGCTACTGGAAGCGATCGGCGCACGCATCCTCGTGATCGACCCGGATGCGCACGATCGGGCCGCCGCAGCCGTGAGTCATCTGCCTCAGTTGATGGCCGTGTTGCTGGTGCAGACCGCGCACGATTTCGGTGGGGATGATGATCTGGTGCGGACGCTCGGCGCAGGTGGATTTCGGGATATGACGCGAATCGCAGAGTCGTCGTTCGACATCTGGCAAGGGATTCTCGCTGCCAACCACGGTCATGTGCTCGATACCCTTGCGGGGATGTCGGCCGCAATCCAGCGGCTGCGCAACCGCCTCATCGAAGAAGACTACGACGAGATCCGCCGCACCTTCGATGCCGCGGCCGCGCGTAGACGGGCTATCCCGCGAGACATGCGCGGCTTCCTCCATCCCCTACACAACATCATCGTGCAGGCAGAAGACAAACCCGGCGTTTTACAGCGTATGACCACCATGCTGGGAGAGTCGGGCGTGAACATCAAGGACATCGAGCTGCTGAAAATTCGCGAGGGAACGGGCGGCGCGTTCCGGCTGGGCTTCGAGGAGCGCGCGGAAGCAGATCAGGCCATCAGCCTGCTGAACGCCGGCGACTTTCGAGCCAGGCCGCTGTAGTCTTCCTGAGCCGAACCTGCCGCGTTGATTCGCCGACCGGCCAGGCGTATCATTTTATGCCCGGGTATTTTTGGATCCGGTCGTTCCATTTGCGCCGCGGCAATTGATGTCGCGGCGATTTCATTTCTGACGCGCGCATCCCATGGCAGACAGATCACCATTGAAGCAGACTCCGCTCCATGCCACTCACATCGCGCTCGGTGCGAGAATGGCCGATTTTGCCGGATTCGACATGCCGATTCAATACACGAGCATCGTCGAGGAGCACAAGGCCGTGCGGCAGGCAGCAGGCATGTTCGACGTCTCGCACATGGGCGAGGTGATGGTCTCGGGGTCGGGTGCCGAAGCCTACCTGCAGCGCCTCGTGACGAACGACATCGCGAAGATGGAGGTGGGGCGCGCCCTCTACACCGTGATGTGCCGGCCCGACGGCGGCATCGTCGACGACTTGCTGGTGTACCGGCTCGCACAAAGCGAGTTTATGCTCGTGGTAAACGCCGCCAACACGGAGAAGGATGTCGTATGGATGAAGGAGCAGCTTGAGGAAGACGTCCAACTCGATGACATTTCAGACGAGACAGCGCTGATCGCGATTCAAGGTCCGCGGGCGATCGAAATATTTGAGCGAGCGACCGGCATTGACGTCTCGAGCGTAGGCTCGTACCGATTCATCCGGCCGGATAATCTTGTGGGAAGCTCTGAGGCTATCGTCTCTCGCACGGGATATACCGGTGAAGCAGGCCTCGAGATTTACTGCCGCCCGGAAGCCGTTGTCGACCTCTGGGAACTCCTGCTCGAAGCCGGAAAAGCATTTGACATCAAGCCTTGCGGACTCGGCGCACGCGACACGCTCCGCCTCGAGGCGGGGCTCGGACTCTACGGAAACGAACTCACCGACGAAACGAATCCGATCGAGGCCGGCCTCTCCTGGCTGGTCAAGTTTGACTCGGGCGATTTCATCGGCCGCGAGGCGCTACGGAAAGTCAAGGAGGATGGTCCGAGCCGCCGACTGGTTGGTTTCGTACTCGAAGAACGCGGCGTACCGCGCACGGGATATGAGCTTTTCAACGAGGATGAGGAGAAAATCGGCGAGGTCACGAGCGGAACGCAGTCGCCCATTTTGAGCAAGGGCATCGGCTTCGGATACGTGCTCAATCAGCCGAAGTACACGGAACCGGGCGCATCCATCCGGATGAACAGCCGCGGGAAGTTGCTGTCGGCGCGTGTGACCCGGCCGCCATTTCATAAAAAATAGAGTCGGTGGTTTTGGGCGCTGAGTTACCGAGCCTTACTTTGCCCGGCTATCAAAAGATGTGCGATAAATGTATCCGGCAGCGGCGGCAACGCAGCGACCGGCCGAGAACGTATGAATATCGAAGTATTCCTGTCGGGCTGGAATCTGGGTGAGGAGGACGTCAAGGACCGAACGGTCGTCGTGATCGATGTGCTTCGGGCTTGCTCGACGATCGTCACGGCTCTGGACAATGGCGCACGCGCCGTCGTCCCGGTGATGGACATGGCTGAGGCGGGTAAGATTGCCTCGAACCTCGATCAGCGCAGTTACCTCCTTGGGGGCGAGCGCGACGGCATCAAGATCGAAGGCTATCACCTGGGCAACTCGCCGCTCGAGTACACGGAGGACGTGGTCAAGGACCGGACGGTCATCATGAATACGACCAACGGCACCGTCGCGCTGGCGCATGCACGCGCGGCCGAGCACCTGATCGTGGGTTGCTTCCTGAACGCCTCGCGCGTGATCGACTTTGTGCGCGAAGCCGGGCTCGACACCGTTATCATATGCGCAGGATGGCGCAACCGCGTGTCGCTCGAAGACACGCTCTGCGCCGGACTCTTCTTGTATGAGTTGTGGGAGGGCGTCGAGCCCGAAACGGTATCTGACACGGCGCACATCGCGTTCACACAGTACGCCAATGACCGCGAAGACCTGCAGTCCGCGCTGCGGCGCTGCAATCATGCGCGTTGGCTCACTCAGAACGGCTACGGGCAGGATGTCGAGTACTCAATCCAGTCCGACGCCATCCCCGTTCTACCTTATTATGACGACAGCCGGCTGATATTGAAGGAATCAGTCGTGCAAACCTCGCCGTAGGCTTCGGACGCTATAGGCTTAAGGCGCTACAGGCCTCTGTTGCAGTAGGGTTGTAGCGCAGCAGGTTTCCGTCGTAATAGCTTCTGTCTTACCAGGCATCTGGAAGTCGGCGTGGTGCCGCCGTATTTTGCAGCATGGCTACATCGCACGTCAAAAAGCGCCGTAAGTCCGCTTCCGGCAAATCAAGCACCCCATTCATCACCGCCGATCGCAAGCGCGAGGTGCTGGGTCTGATCATGATGGCGCTCGGTGTCTTACTGACGCTGGCAGTCGTCACGTTCAACCCGGCGGACGTGGAGCTTCTGCGGGAGGCCACGCTCAGGCAAACGCTCGACCCGGCAGGCCCGCGCACGGGTAATCTGCTGGGCGTGGTCGGCGCACGCATTGCCGAGTGGCTCGTGCCGCAGTTCCTCGGCTATACGGTCATCGTCTTCCCGGCGCTGCTGATCGCGTGGGGATATGTCGTCCTGCGAAACCGCGGCGTTGGCAACCTGCCTCTTGCGACCGTGCTGTCGATCTTTTCGGCGGTCGTCGCGGCGTCGATATTCGGCTGGTTCGGCCACACGGCGTCGAGCACAGCGATGCTCACGTGGGGCGGCCGGTTCGGTATGGCTACTGCCGGCACGATGATGATTCTCCTCGGAAGTGTGGGCTCGATGATCGTGCTCGTGCTCTCGGCGGTCGTCGCGGCGTCGATATTCGGCTGGTTCGGCCACACGGCGTCGAGCA
>CBFGYX010000171.1:0-4503 GCA_965653075.1 uncultured bacterium | reverse complement strand
AAGGCCGATTCGCTGATGAGGCATATGCTAAGATGCTGATGTCGTCTGACGGAACACGAGGTTCTTACGTCCCCCTCAGTAACTATAAAGGCGACGCCAATCTCAAACAAAAAACGGTGGCCCCATCGAGGAATGCTACCTCGACGAAGCCACCGCCATACGGCACTACTGTCGTACTTCTCTACCCTCACCCCTATCCTGCGGGGTTGGGGTTACCGCTTTGACGAACAGATTTAGTCGCGTCCTTCAGTTGGTGGGCTCGAGGAATTTATTGACATCCAGCCAGTGGATGAACTGCTCGAACCACCGGTTGCTGGTGCGGTCGGGGTTGCCGAGGCCAAAGCCGTGGCCCCCGTTCTGGTAGAGGTGGAATTCAACCGGGATGCCCGCGTCGTACCACGATTTGATGACACCGGCATCACCGTTGTACAGGAAGTCATCCGCGGCGATAACGTTGAACATGGGCGGAGCATTCTCCGGCACATCGACCGCCTGCATACCGCCGTAAATCGGGCCGATGAAAGCCAGCTTCATCGTCTCGGAGTTGAGCGTGGCGTGCATCGTCAGGCCTGCGCCGGCCGAAAATCCGATCATGCCGAGTCGGTTCACATCGACTCCCCACTCATCAGCCCGATCGACGATCATGGCATACGCGGCCTCAGCATCTTGAAGCTGCATTCCGGGTTCGCGGGGACGGCGCGGCGGTGGCGGGGGTGCATCGTCACCGGAAGGCGTGGCGGGTTCGAAGGTCCGATTCATCGTACCCGCAAAATCGTCGAGCGATGCAGGGGTGGGGAAGAGCCGGTACTTGAGCACGAAGGCAGCGATGCCCTGATCCGCCAGGGCCTGGGCAACCTGCCACCCCTCGTTATCCATCGACAACCACATGAAACCTCCACCCGGCGCTACGATGACGGCCGCGCCGTTCGCCTTGTCGGGATCCGGCAGGAACGGAGTAAGCGTGGCCGTGGTGATGTTGCGCGCCATGGGGTCTCCCCACTGACGGAACCACGTTTCAGGAAGATCTTGACCTTCGACGCCTCCGGTGCCGAGCAGAATTGCGTTGGGCTCGTCAGGGTTTTCCATCGGATACATCGTGCCGTCCTGAGCCGCCGCAAGCGGCGCGAAGGCTAATAAAGCAAACACCGCGCAGGCGACGAACGACGTGAGTCTCGCACACTTCGATCCATTCATTGCTTACCTGGGAGATTTATTGAGTAGGGAATGCGCTCGAGTATATGACGAAATCATCAAATATGGTTAAGGTGATTTTCGTCGTTCCGGGACCGTTTAAAGGTAACGTACAGTTATTGAAGCGTTTAAGGTACATGGGTCGAAATTGAAGAAACATCCGCTCAGGTCAGTGAACTAATCGAACGGATCAAGCCTGCCCAAGACATAATCTGGGGCGTGCGACACGAGCTTGTCTTGGACCTGATCCGTGGGAGCGACTGATCGACCAGGCACCTTTATGGGGACATACAGCACCTCCGCCTGATTGGTACATACTGAGTGATGCATCAGGATTCAGCAAGTGCCGGAAAAACGGAGTAAACGAAAAAGGGGGAACGGCTCATTGCCATTCCCCCTTCGATCAGTTGCTCACCAGATGGCGGTTACACGACGAACATCGCAACGACGACGAGTGCAAACCCCAGGACAAGCAGGCCAACAAAAATATTGAAGAACAGCGCCGTGTTGTCTTTTTTCTCCGGCGCAGTATTCTGCGTTTTCGCTTTCATGCGAATCTCCGTTTGAATCGATGCCACATACGCGGGAGAACCTCCCGCCGGAACGACCAACCGGAGCTTCTATATTCGCAATACTCGATTCAGGATATGCATTCGGCAGCCGCCGTCCCGAAGCACGTCGGCTCCACCACGGACATCAAACGCGTGGCCGGCAGCAGGCTCGTGGGTCGCCGCGCGGAACGTCGTCGCCCCGTCGGGGCCGGATTCGACACCAGCGGTATCAGGCATGACCGGAAGCGCAAAAAACGCCGCGCCGGTGTGTCCGTTGACGAGGTTTAACAGATGACCCGCCGTCGCCTCACCACCCGCCGAGGCTGTCCACTTGGCCGGCGAGGTGCCGATCAAGAGGATCAAGAGTAGACCTACGGATATGTGGTGGAGTCCTTTCACGTATCGACCGTTGCTGCTGCTGCTCTTGAAGTGCCTCACCGGCCGCAAAGTTTCCGTTACGTGACGGCGGCAGATCGCGCTGTACGCCGTGCCAGGGCTCATTCTCAGACAATCCCTCTCACGAGACAGAAACCTGATCTGATCCACCGCATCTTGAGCCTCCCCCGTCATTATTTGATGCACACTCGATGTCTGTCCCTCCGAAGCTCACGATACTTATGGCTACGACGGCGTTATGTGTGTTGACGGCCTGCGCGGGTGCAGCAGCCGTTGGCACAGATGACATCCCCCCTCCTCCTGATGTGGTGCAGGAATTCCGCGGCGCATGGATTGCATCGGTCGCGAACATAGACTGGCCGTCAAGGCGGGACCTCACCACAGCTCAGCAGCAAGCGGAACTCCAGGCGATCTTCGACCGGCTCGTCGAGCTCAACATGAACGCGGCGATCCTTCAGGTGAGGCCGGCCGCCGATGCACTCTACGACTCTGAGCACGAGCCGTGGTCCGAATACCTGACCGGTGAGATGGGCCGGGCGCCGGATCCCTTCTACGATCCGCTGGCATTTGCCGTGGAAGAAGCCCATGCGCGGGGCCTCGAACTCCATGCCTGGGTTAATCCGTTTCGAGCACGCCATGCCACGGGAACGTCAGCGGTCGACGAGAACCATGTTTCGCGGCGGCATCCCGAATTTATCCGTCAGTACAATCGCCAGCTTTGGCTTGACCCCGGCCTGCCGGAGGTTCAGGAGTACGCGCTCAGCACGATGCGTGAGATCGTCCGCCGTTACGACATCGACGGACTCCACATCGACGATTATTTTTATCCGTACGTCGAGCGGGATGCGCAGGGCCGGGCGATTGTCTTTCCGGATGACGAGACCTATCGCCGAGCCGTCGCGGCGGGTGAATCGCGGCCGAAAGACGAATGGCGGCGCGATAACGTGAATCGCTTCGTGCAGTCGTTGTATGAGATGGTGAAGGAGGAGAAGCCGCACGTTAAGGTGGGCATTAGTCCATTCGGCATCTGGCGGCCGGGTAATCCCGAGGGCATTCGAGGTATGGATGCGTATGCCGAGATCTTTGCCGACTCGCGCAAGTGGCTACACAGCGGCTGGCTCGACTACTTCTCGCCGCAGCTGTACTGGGCCATCGACCCTCCGGCGCAGAGTTACACGGCGCTACTTGACTGGTGGGTAGGTGAGAACCTGCTCGACCGTCACATGTGGCCTGGGAATTTCTCAAGCCGCGTCGCAAGCGGTGACCGCGTCAACTGGAACGCGGAGGAGATCGTGCGGCAGGTTGACGCGACGCGCGATCAGGCGCGCGCCGACGGCAACATCCATTTCAGCGTAAAGGTGCTAATGCAGAACCGCGGCGGATTGGCCGACGCGCTCCGCGACGGTCCGTATACCGAGCCGGCACTCATCCCTACATCGCGCTGGCTGGGTGGGCCTCCCGTCCGGCCGGCGATCCGCTTGGCCGGCCAGGGTTCAACCCGGCGCGTCGTGCTGCAAACGACCGGCGAACGCCCTGCGCGCTGGCTCGTGCAGACGTACGACGACACCGGCTGGCACACCGACATCCTACCAGCAAATACCGAGACGTTTGGCATGACACCGACCGCGCGGCGCGTGATCGTGCGGGCAGTCAACCGGACGGCTCACTTGAGCGAGCCAGTCGTGCTTGATATGTAACCGCTCGTATTATCGACCGCCGTCCGGCTGAGGCTCGGCGGGATCTGGAGCGTCCGGTCCGGGCGTTCGCTCGGGCGGGTACTCGGGTTCGGAGGGATAGCCCGGCGTATCGGGCTGCGGCGCATCGGGATACTCGGGCTGACGCGGATAGCCGGGCTCGTCAGGTGAGGGCGCCCCGGGATATTCAGGTTGACGGGGATAGCCCGGTGAGTTCGGATCTGGAGTCGATGGAATCTCCGGAGGAATGTTTGCTCGGCTACTTGAGCTCAATGTGGCAGGGTGATGCATCGGCGTGAACGTGTTCGATGATGATTGCTTGTTGGTGCGATGACCCACGGCCACGGCAAATCGATCCACATCGATCGCAATGAAATCGGAAAACCGAAGTTCGACATAACCAGCCGACTTCGAATTGCGATTGCGACTCATCCGTCGGCTTACATCCCCGCTCTGTCCCGACAGGGCTATATTGCCCGCATGATCTCGGGGTGTGGCGCAGCCCGGTAGCGCGTCCCGCACGGCGGGAAGGTCGTGCTATCACATCGAGGGAGACGAAAGGCACGACTTCGAATTGCGATTGAAGTATCAGGCGGGTATGGTTGCGACTCGTCCCTCGGCTTACATCCCCGCTCTGTCCCGACAGGGCTATATTGCCCGCATGATCTCGG
>CBFGYX010000170.1:0-4576 GCA_965653075.1 uncultured bacterium | reverse complement strand
GATGCAGTGCGCGGAGCCGCCGATCCGCACGGCGGCCTCATCATCCGCGACTCCTCGGGTGACCTGACGGGCGTTTTCGTCGATCTCGCAATGTCACTTGTCGGCGATCACGTTCCCGAGCCGACACCGGATGAGCGTGAAATCGCGTTGCAGCGAGCGCTCCGAGAAACCGCTCAATTCGGGCTCACCGGCGTCCATGAGGCCGGCACCTCCCTCGCCGACATTGAGCTATACCGCCGCGCCGTCAACGACGGGTGGTTTGATGTGCGGCTCTACGGGATGGTGGATGGTCGTGGTCGCGCGTTCGACGAGATATGCAACAGCGGGCCGATCGACGATCCATCGGAGCGGCTCACCGTCCGGTCCGTCAAGTTTTACATGGATGGCGCGCTCGGAAGCCGTGGTGCAGCGCTTCTTGATGACTACGCCGACGAGCCGGGAAATCGCGGATTACTGCTTCAGGATCCGGACAGCTTTGCTGAGGACGTGGCGCGTGCAATGGAATGCGGCATGCAGGTCAACACGCATGCGATCGGCGATCGTGCAAATCAGCTTGTCCTGGATGCATACGAAGCCGCCATGCGACGCGTCCCGGATCATTCGGGACGACATCGTATCGAGCACGCTCAAATCGTGGCCCCGGAGGATTTCCCACGCTTCGCTGATCTGGAGATCATCGCTTCGATGCAGCCTACCCACGCCACGAGCGACATGAATTGGGCCGGCGATCGAGTAGGAGAGGAGCGGCTCCGCACGGCATATGCGTGGCGCTCATTTTTAGATGCCGAAGTGCGGCTTGCCTTCGGATCCGATTTTCCGGTTGAGCGGGTCGACCCTTTGCTCGGCTTCTATGCCGCCGTAACACGTCAGGATCGACATGGCATTCCCGAAGACGGCTGGTATCCTGAACAGCGACTCAACCGAGACGAGGCACTGCGAGCATTTACTATTGACGCTGCCTACGCTGCGTTTCAGGAAGATGTTGTGGGAAGTATCGCGCCAGGCAAACGCGCCGACTTCGTAATCCTCTCCCAGGACATCATGCAGATCGAAGCCGAACGCATTCCGGACGTTAACGTCGTCTCGACCTACCTCGACGGGCGAATTATTTACGCGGCGGAATGAGAAGAGGCGGAATGAGAAGACGCTGGATGACAAGACGTTGGATGAAGGAGGCGATATGAACACATCAGAGTTTACCTCACTCATCCAGCCGAGCGATCTGGAGTTGCTGCTTGGGGATGATGCGGTGCGGCTCGTGGATTGCCGCTTTTCACTCGGTGACGTCGAGGCCGGGCAGCGCGCGTACGCCGAGGCTCACATTCCGGGTGCCGTCTACGCGCATCTCGACAGGGACCTCAGTGGCACGGTCATTCCCGGCAAAACAGGCCGTCATCCGCTGCCGGATATCGGCGATCTTGCCGGTTACCTGGGCTCGATCGGCATTGATTCGGATGTTGCGGTTGTGGCATACGATGATTCCGGCGGTGCTTTCGCTGCACGTCTCTGGTGGTTACTCAAGTGGATGGGCCATGACGAGGCAGCCGTCCTCGACGGCGGCTGGTCGCGCTGGCGCGACGAAGGCCGGGCCACGGTGTCGGGGAAGGCCACGTACGAGGCTCGAACGTTCACACCCAACGTTAAGTCCGACATCGTCGCAGACGCTCTTGAGGTGGCGCGGTTGGTCCGCGAAGACGGGGTTAGCCTTGTAGATGCGCGCTCTTCGGAACGCTATTCCGGCGCAGTTGAACCGATCGATCCGGTGGCCGGTCATATCCCGGGCGCCGTCAATTGTCCGTACGCAGTTTCCCTATCAGGTGACGGCCGTTTCCTGCGGGGCGATGAGCTACGCAGGGTCCTCGCACCTTACGTTTCCGATGAGTCGGTTGTTTATTGCGGCTCCGGCGTAACGGCCGCGCACCTTGTCCTGGCATCGGTGCATGCCGGTTTGCCGATGCCGCGATTGTATCCGGGCTCGTGGAGTGAGTGGATCACCGACCCCGAACGCCCGGTCGAGCGAGGGTGAAGCTCCTCTTACGAGCCCCGACCGTGCGAAGAGTTCAAGAGGTACTGCGGCGGTCGTTGTTGCCGATCGGGCGATGTGCGGTTATCTTCGCATCCTGTGCCCGAGCTTTGCGTACGACATTACATGGCCGATCTACTTACAGGTATCGAAAGTCCCTTACATCACCTACACGACGAAGGTGAGCGTTATCGCACCGCCGTGGCCGAAGGCCGAGTCGAGGTCGACGCCCAAACCATCGATGCAATTCGGAAAGGTCAGACGGCGAAGGGCGATGTGCTCCAAACGGCGCGAGTCGCGGCGCTGATGGCGGCAAAGCGGACGACAGAGCTCATTCCCCACGCACTCGACGTCCACCTCCAGGGGATCGATCTCTCCTTCGATTTCGTGGAGGATCCGTCGGCCGTGTTGATCCGCGCATACGCGAAGAGCTCGGGCACGACGGGAGTGGAGATGGAAGCGTTAACGGCCGTCGCCGTCGCAGGACTGACGATTTACGATATGTGTAAGTCGCTCACCAAGGAGATTAACATTACCGGCGTTCATCTCGTGGCAAAAACCGGCGGACAAAGCGGAGATTACCGCCGGCAAGAGCCACTAACCGACCGAGGATAAATATGGAAGTTCTCGATGTCACCGGGCTGCTCATTATCGGAGCCGTCCTTCTCTTCTTTATCCTTTTCATGTACTTCATCCCGGTGCGGCTGTGGCTCACAGCGTATTTCACCGGAGTGCGGCTCAAGCTGCTCCGAGACCTGGTTGGGATGCGGCTGCGTAACGTCCCGCCTGCCGTCGTCGTTAAGCCGCTCATAACGGCATACAAAGCCGGGCTGCACGTGGAGACGCCCCAGCTCGAAGCGCATTACCTGGCCGGCGGAAACGTGCAGAAAGTGGTCAATGCGCTCATTTCGGCAGATAAGGCGAACATCGACCTGACGTTTGAGCGCGCAACGGCCATTGACCTCGCCGGCCGAGACGTCTTTGAAGCGGTGCAGGTGTCGGTCAACCCAAAAGTCATCGAGACGCCGAGAATCTCGGCGGTAGCGAAGGACGGTATTCAGCTGATCGCCCTGGCGCGGGTTACGGTTCGCGCCAACATCGAGCGGCTCGTTGGTGGTGCGGGTGAGGAAACTATCATCGCTCGTGTAGGCGAAGGTATCGTGTCTACGATCGGCTCGGCTGCATCCCATGCCGAGGTGCTCGAGAATCCAGACTCTATCTCCAAATCCGTCCTACATCGCGGACTCGATGCGGGTACAGCCTACGAGATTCTGTCGATCGATATCGCCGATGTTGACGTTGGCGAAAACATCGGGGCCAAACTCCAAACCGACCAGGCCGATGCCGACCTCCAGGTGGCACGCGCCAAGGCCGAAGAGCGCCGTGCGGCGGCCGTAGCGCACGAACAGGAAATGCGTGCGGCCGTGCAGGAGCAGCGTGCGAATGTGGTCGCAGCCGAGTCGGAAGTACCGCGCGCCATTGCCGAGGCTTTCCGGGCGGGTAAGCTTGGCGTGATGGATTATTACCAGCTCAAGAATGTGGAAGCCGACACGCAGATGCGTGAATCCATCGGCGGGAAGAAGGAGAACGACGGTTGAATCGGTCGCAGCTATTAGTACATGGACGGTTGATGGCATGAGTGGAAAGTCTCCCGACCGGCTGGCGCGGTTTTCTGTGTTTGCGACGCTCGGTATCCTGGGCACCACACAGGAGCTCGCTCAGGTGTCGGTACGGGGAATGGCCGGTGCCGACCCGGAAGTCGTTGCGGAGGAAACGCTGTCACTGGTGTCGGTAACAACCGCGCGCGCTGCAGAGGTAGGGCTTAAGCAAGATCAGGCGCTGTCAGAAACGGCCGTCCCGGCGCTGTATGATCTGCCGTTCATTTATCGCGACTATCTGATCGGCGGAGCGATGATTCTGGATCAGGATGCATCGATGCTCGATGAAAGCGAGGATGTGTACCAGCGGCTGCAGCGAAAACAAGATTTCTACGCGGCCCATTTCCCGCAAGGCACGTTTCCGGGGGAGGCGGCGCTGACGGATAAGATGGAATTGTGGATGGGGAGGATCAGCCCACCGAGCTTGCCTAAATCGCCGGCTGAGCGGCTCCATGACCTCGACGTGGTCTCGATCTTGCTGACGCACCTGAAGCTCGTGCTCGCGTTTGGCCGACGAGGCTTTACGGAGTGACGGCTTGATGGAACCGTAGCAGCCGGCTCTGTGGGATAGCGCAGATTATCGCCGTGGCCTGAATCAGGGCGACTGCGAGGTCGAAAGTCGACCGTCGCCTGTGAGGGCGCGGCGCTGGACCCAACGCGACGGACGTCCGCATTGCCGAAGTACGAGGCCCGAACGCACCCTCCCCACTTATCAGAAAAGTTGGGATTCAGGAAGGCTGCTGATCCCCGGCGAGGCGGCGGGTAAGCTTCACGAGATCGATGCGACTGGATGTGGCTTTGAGGATGGTAAAGTGGAAGTCTCCCGCAATCACCTCTTGAGCTGGTGTTGGAACGGTGCCGGCGTGTTCAAGGATAAAGCCGGCGATCGTGTCGT
>CBFGYX010000169.1:0-4576 GCA_965653075.1 uncultured bacterium | reverse complement strand
ACCGCAAAAGGTGTTGCATTGGGATCGAATGGCCCGGCTGGTGTCGCGGGCCATGTCGTGCGGCGCTCGCCGCGAGTCGCAGTCCCGCTTCGTGTGGGACCTGTCGGGCGACTGCCAGTCGCCGATCCACACTGAGCGTGTGGGCCGGCCGGAGGGCCGGGAGAAGTGGTTCGCCGCGCTCGATCGGATGAAGCGGTTTCCGATCGTGACTGCGAGCGAGGATGGTGTTGACCTGCTGGGACAACCCAAGGTCCGTCGTCGGCCGACGCGGACCGTTGCGATGGGCCGCTCGAGGAAGCACACGCTGATCCTCGAGGCGGCGATGCGGTGCCGCAGCTGCGAGAGCTGCCTGCGGCTTCGGCAGCGCGCCTGGGCGGCGCGCGCCGCGGCCGAGACGGAGGTGTGGCCGCGGACGTGGTTCGGGACGATCACGCTGTCGCCCGAACACCATTTCCTGTTCGCCGCCCGAGCTCGTGCGCGACTGAGGGCGGCGGGAACGGATTTCGACACTCTACCTGCGGAGCAGCAGTTCTTAGAGCGACACAAGCAAGTGTCGCCGGAACTTGCAAAGTATCTCAAACGTATTCGGAAGAATACGGGCGCACCTATCCGCTTCATGCTTGTCTGTGAGAAGCATGAAGGAAAGCGCGGCGGTGGGGCAAACCTGGGTATGCCCCACTATCATGCACTCATACACGAGTGCGACGCCGCGTTGCCAGTCAAGCACGCTGTGCTGACCAGCGGCTGGTCGTTCGGCTTCACGAAGTGGAAGCTCGTAAGCGAGACCAGCCAGGCAACGTATCTTGCGAAGTACCTCGGCAAGTCTCGGGTTGCGAGAGTTCGAGCAAGCCGGAGCTATGGTGCGCCACAAGCCACCTTAGTGAAAGCGGACGCTAAACTTGAGAATGTCGTCCGCGTGACTCCTTGCGAACGAGAGGAGCAAGGTGCCCCAAAGAAAGCAGTGCCCATTTCTGACACCCCGTTGACAGAAATGAACGAATCAGAACGCGTAGCGTTCGTGACTGACTTTCTGCGTCAGAAGCTCTGAGGGATGGGCCCGCGCTACCCTACAGCGCTACGGCCGCGGCCGCGGAGACTTTCACTCCGTCGGCAGGCCGCGGGCCCATCGGCGCGTTTTGCGCCTACCACGCCACCTGCGATCGTCCGGCCTCCGCCGGGGTTTGAGCAATTCTTCCCACCACAACCCCAATCGGGGGGCTCTCCAGTCCGCCCTCCGTGGCGGCCGCCCCTACACCCCCCTGGGCGGCCGCCGTTCCGTCCTCCTCCGCCGTTCCGGCCGTGGGTGCCCGCGCCAGGGCGGCCACCTTTCGGGTTGGTGGCCGCCGGATCGTTAGGGCTGGTCGGGATCGCCGGATACCTGCTCTATTACTGGTGGACGCACGGTAATAGTGCAGTAACGGGCTATGCACCGCCGGGGTTTGGGTTTACCCAAACGGCGCTGTGCTGCGGCTCCATTTCGCCAGATGACTGGCGGACGCCGGGAAACGGGCCGGGCAACTGCAACAACTTCTGTAATATAGTGTTTATTAATCCGCCGTTGCCGAAGAACCCGGTGACCGGGTATCAGTTGCTGCGGCTAGAGCCAGGGTTTACGAACCGCTGGCGGACACACTCGACGTGGGCGCGGAACGCGGGCTATGTCGGGCCAGCGTATCCGCTGGTAGGCCCGGCGGCTCTGCCGCTGGAGCTGCCGTATCCGTTCCCGGCGTGGCTCCCGTATGCGTTTCCTGAGAGTTGGCCGATCGGGCAGCCGATGCCGCAGCCGGTTGCTCCTCCCATCCGGCCGGCTCCGTGGCCGTGGCCGGAGCCGGGGCCTGAGACGAAGCCGGAGCCGGAGCCGTGGCCGCAGCCGGAGCCGGTGCCTGATCCGGAGCCGAAGCCGAAGCCGGAGCCGTTGGAGTGGCCGGAGCCGAAGCCTAAGCCGTTGCCGCTCGGGCGGCCTCTTCCGAAGCCGTTCCCGACGCCGTGGCCCCGGCCGGAGCCGCCGCCGGTTCCTCGGCCGCCTCCGCCGGTGCGGCCGCCGTTCCCGCCTGCGCCGGTCCGGCCTCGGCCGCCGCGCCCTCATGAGAAGGAAAAGAAGCTTGAGCTTCCGCCGATCCTGCAGGGCCTGCTTGGCGCTGCGTACGCACTTACGGAAGTTGATGATGCACTCGACTGCCTCAACTCGGCACTACCTGGGAAATTCCAGGATGAGGACGATCCGGGGGGCGCGGTTATCAAGCATTTCGCGCACGTCGACTGGGAGAAGGCGGTAGTGTGCATGATCAAGAACGGCTTTGAGGACGCCATTGTTGGCGGCCTCATAAACCTGCTGACGCCACCTATGACCGGACCGGGTGGCGTAGTGCTTGGACCTGGGGTCCGGTGATGAGGAAAGGACTACCAAAATGGCTCGTCGTTATAGCAGAGGTCGTCGGTCGTATACTCGCGGCCGGTCTTATCGCTCTACTGGTCGTCGGAGCTACAGTCGATCCGGAGTGCGTCGTTCAACTTCACGACGCCGCTCGTCGTCTCGCACTACCTCTCGGCAGCCTCGGATCGTGATCCAGCTGCAGCAGCCGGCGGCGATGCCGCCTCAGCTGATCGCCGGGCAGGCGGGTCTTCCGTCGCCGACAACGAAGCTGGTGCGCCGGAAGGCGCGCTTCTGATGGTCGGGCGTATCGGAGCTCGCGTCGGCGAGCTCGTCGTTGCAGCGCCGCGGACGCGGCGGACGCAACGCTTTCCGCAGCACTCGTTCCACCTCAGTCATCGGGCGTTTCAGATCCAGCCGTTCTGCATTGCTCCGGTGCTTCCTGGGGAGACGCTGAAGTCGGCGACGATCCAGCTTCGGTGTGTGACCGACCCGATCAAGAACCCCATCATCGGGTGGTGGCATGAGGCCTATCTGTTCTACGTGAAGCTCCGTGACCTCAACGAAGACGCGGAGTTCATCGACGGGATGATCCTCAATCCCGAGTGGTCGGACGACAATGTCGACACGGCGGCGACCACGACATACAACTACACCTATAATGGTGCGGTTGATTATGTCACGAAGTGCCTCAATCGAGTCGTCACGGAATATTTCCGCGACGATGATGAGGACTACAGCGCGGCGGCAGGGATCATCGATAACCTGCCGATGTGTCACGCCAACAAGCCCGGTTGGGCTGACTCGATGATGATGGTGAGTGACTATGGTGCGGCCGGCGATGACGTGCTCCTCGTCGACCCCGCCGGCGCTGACATCCTCTATGCGTCTGAGCTGCGTGCGGCTATGCAGCAGTGGGAGATGCTGCGCGGTGGTGGCGTGACCGCACAGACGTTCGAGGAGTTCATCGGGACGTATGGCGTGGCGATGCAGGGTGAGGAGCTGCGTCGGCCCGAGCTGATCCGCTACACGCGGAACTGGTCCTATCCGGCCAATACGGTCAATCCGTCGACCGGGGTCCCCTCGTCGGCGGTGTCGTGGGTCGTCGCGGAGCGGGCGGACAAGAACCGCTTTTTCCGCGAGCCGGGGTTCATCTTCGGTGTGACGGTGGTCCGGCCGAAAATTTACTGGGCCGGGCAGGCCGGTGCGATGGCTGGTGCCATGAACCGGGTCCAGGACTGGCTGCCGGCGATGTTGCGTGCGGACCCGACAGCATCTTGGAAGACGTTCACAGATGCGGCCGGTGGAGGTCCGTTCCAGGCGGCCTTGAATGAGGCCTACGGAACGGATATGAAAGACCTCTACCTGTATGGCGATCAGTTCCTTGGCGGCATTACTTTGACTGATGCCGATAAGAACCTCGTCTCGCTGCCCGATGCGACGGGCCAGCGGAGGTATGTCGATGATACGGACATCGATGCACTGTTCGTTACGCCGGCCTCGGCACAGGCGATCAAGCAGGACGGCATTGTGAGCCTGCAGATCGCGACGTCGACTTATGACACGTCGCAACCATCGGGATCGGTCGCGTAGCCTTTAACGTCAGGGTCATTATCCCGCGGGCTCGCGAGACCAGGCGGGGGCGGTAGCCGGAGTGATGACCGGGCCGCCCCCGTTGGATTATCTGATCGTCAAGACAGTGTGGCTGCAGATGCGGTGTCTGCGGTGGGGATACTTGGCGCACACTTCCTTGAAGAAGGTATGTGCCTCATCCCAATTCGGGAATGAAAGAATAGTGCACCGCTCCCAGTTGCGGTCCACTAGCTTCTCGACAGTATACCAGCTGTATTGAACTCCGTTCATCTTGCTCTCCTTTTCGGGTGCCCTCGGGGCGTCCCGCCCCGAGCCTACGCCCACCCCAGCCTGCCCCGCCGGCGAGGCGTAGGGGGGGCCCGTCAAGTCACAATTTCGTGATCGCGCAGCGAATTTTGCCGCAGGCAAAATCCTATGGTCACGAAAATGTGACTGGATGGGGGGACGAAGTCCACAAGCAGGCTGTGGAGAGCCTGTTGACGAACGCCCGCGAATCAGAGCGGGGCGAGTGCATTGAGTGCGCGGAGCGCGGACTTGAAATTCAATGCACAAGTGACACCGCAAAAGGTGTTGCATTGGGATCGAATGGCCCGGCTGGTGTCGCGGGCCATG
>CBFGYX010000168.1:0-4630 GCA_965653075.1 uncultured bacterium | reverse complement strand
GACGACGCCGGCGATGGTAAGCAAGAAGACGCCCGTCGTGAGGAAAAGCATCGGCATCGCTCCGTCGGGTACGAGAGGCGGCATCGAGGCGTGCTCGCTCGCGCTACGGTACCAGCCTCCGGCGCGGCCTTCCTGCCAAGCCTGTGACCTCCCGCCGAGGCATACGGCACCGGCCACAGCCACGATCCAGACCCCACCCAGCACCGACATACCCGCCGCGAGCGTATATCCGAAATCCGCCGAAGCCGGCGCTCGAAGGCCGAGCACGACGAGTGGAGTCAGCACGATCATCAACACAGCGACGGCCCGCCGAAACAGCGATCGCATGAGCCCCGACCTGGTTGGAGGCGCCAACAACAATGCATCGAACCGCGGGTACGGGAAAAGGATATGGGGGAGGAAGATCGAGAGGACCGCTCCTCCCGCGAGTGTCGCCATCCGGATCCAGTAGACAATAGCATCCGGCTGGATGGATGCGGACGCGTGCCAGACCGACCAACCCAGCACGATAGCGCCGATAACGGTGGGAACTGATAAGCAGCGGAGGGCACTACGCATGCACGCCCTCAGCGAAATAATTGATGCTCAGCAATAAATAAACCATCCATCCGTAGTTTTCCTCGACCGCCCTCGCCGGAACATACGAAGGTGCCTCTACATAGCGGCCGCCCGGCGCACATGATTCCTGATAGTGATGATTCACGACGTAAGTACCGCTCTAACTGAAGTTCTGGTCACGGCCATCCCCACTGATAAGGCGCTCGGGCGCGCAGATGTAGATGCGGCCGACATCCCGCAATCCATACGAGATTACATGCTGGCCGTGATGGAGCAGCAAGCCGAACGTGTGGCGGCTGACATCAACCGCGTGCGCGACCCGTGGGTGGCCGAGAGTGCGGAGGTGAGCCGCGCTCGGACGGCGCTCGGCATCGCGATGTCGCGCAGCGTGCATATCCCGGCGTCGGAAGTGGAATCGGTGCTGAATGAGGCGGCGGAGACCGTTATGGCGTATCTCGTACGGCCCACCCGGACGCTCAACCGCCACTTGCTCCGCGCCGAGGAGGAAGAGATCGACGTCGATGAGTTGCAGGAGCGGCTGCATCGATTTACCGCCTACCCGTACTTCGCCGAGGTACTTCAGCATTACTTTGCAGAAAAGGAGGTCGTTCGGGTTGACCGAAGCCGTCTCGGCGCATTGCTGCCTCGGATCGATCGCCAGATGACATCCGATTTTGAGCCCGACGAATGGGCCGACGTACTCGAACCGTTATTCGAGACGCTCGCCTATATACCGGCGTTTGAGAGCGGCGTGCCTGCACAACTCATCCAGACGTTTTTTCGCGACAAGGAAGCCGGGCGACAGCTCGCTCAGATCGAGTCGTATGACGCTGGGACAATCATCGCACGAGATGAGATCATCGATTTGCTGAGTTCGCCGAAGCGCCGGGAAGAGGCGATGCCCCTGCCCGGTCCTGCGGCACCTGCGCCACGCCCTGCGGCTCCCGCGCCGCCACGGCCGGCAGAGACCGAAGCCCCAACTCCTTCGGCACCGCAACGAAACCCCGACGAGCCGCTACCGCTCTGGATGCAGTTCCAGAAGCAACCCGTCGAACAGGCATCAAATCCGCACGCTGATTCTGCCCCCAAGCCGATCTGGCAGCAGTTTCAGGCCGAGCCGTCCGCGCCGGCTGCGGCGGCCTACCCGGCGCAGCACGATTCACCGGAAGAAAGCCGGCCCGGCCTTGATGCCGTCGAACGGCTCGTGCTCGGCGAACGCGGCGCGAAACACCGCACGATGTTCGTCCGGCGCATCTTCCAGGGTTCCGAGGCCGATTATCACACCTCGCTCGAGGCCCTCGCCGAAGCAGGATCATGGCACGAGGCATCGCGCGTCATCGCCGAACGCATCTTCCGGCGCTTCGACGTCAACATCTACGACGACGCGGCCGTCACCTTCACCAACACGGTTGAACAGCGGTTCGCCCAGCGGCGACGCTTTTAATCCGATATCTTCGGCGCACATCGGGAGCATAACCTTCAGCACGCAGCATGACGGATCCGGACCGACGCGCCCTTCTTGACGACCTCCAGCAGCGCCGCGAGGAAGCACAACTCGGCGGTGGTAGAAAGCGCATCGAGGCGCAGCACGCGAAGAACAAGCTGACCGCCCGCGAGCGCATCGATATACTTCTGGACGAAGGCTCGTTCGAGGAGCTGGGGATGTTCGTCCGACACCAGAGTCACGACTTCGGGCTGGATAAACAACGGCCGTATGGAGACGGCGTCGTGACGGGATTCGGCACGATCAACGGCCGCCTCGTTTACGTCTTCAGCCAGGACTTCACTGTTTTTGGCGGCTCGCTCGGTCAGGCGCACGCCGAGAAGATCATTAAGGTGATGCGCCTTGCGATGGATAACGGCGCGCCCATCATCGGGCTCAATGATTCGGGAGGTGCCCGCATTCAGGAAGGAGTCGTCTCACTTGGCGGCTATGCCGATATTTTCCTCCTCAACACGCTGGCTTCGGGGCTCGTACCGCAGATATCGGCGGTTCTCGGACCATGCGCGGGCGGCGCCGTTTACAGCCCGGCGATCACCGATTTCACCTTCATGGTGAAGGGAACGAGCTACATGTTCGTGACCGGGCCGAATGTGGTAAAGACGGTGACGCAAGAGGATGTCACCAGCGAGGAGCTCGGCGGCGCCGATACGCATGCTTCCAAGAGCGGCGTTGCGCACCTGGCATGCGCCAACGAGGCCGAGTGCCTGCTGAAGATCCGCGAGCTCTTCGACTTTATCCCGCAGAACTGCGAAGAGGATCCTCCGGTGCGCCCGAGTCAGGATCCGCCTGACCGTATTGCCGAGGGGCTGAACGACATCGTGCCGACGAATCCGAACCTGCCGTACGACATGCTCGATGTCATCCGTCATGTGGTCGATGAGGGGCGTTTCTTCGAAATCCATCCCGATTACGCCGAAAACATTATCGTGGGCTTTTCGCACATCGGCGGCCGGTCGGTAGGTATCGTGGCCAATCAACCGGCCGTTCTTGCCGGCGTGCTCGACATCGATGCATCCCTGAAAGCCGCCCGGTTCGTTCGCTTCTGTGATGCCTTCAACATCCCCTTGATCGTGTTTGAGGATGTACCTGGATTCCTGCCCGGAACCGATCAGGAGTGGCGCGGGATCATCAAACACGGTGCGAAGCTCTTGTATGCGTTCAGCGAGGCGACCGTGCCGAAGATTACGATCATCACGCGGAAGGCATACGGCGGCGCATACGACGTGATGAGTTCGAAGCATATCCGCGGCGACCTGAATTATGCGTGGCCAACCGCTGAAATCGCGGTCATGGGGCCGAAAGGGGCGGTGGAAATCATCTATCGGAAGCAGATTGCCGAGGCAGACGCTCCGTCAGAGACCGAAGAGCGCTTCGCCGATGAGTACCGGCGGAAATTCGCCAACCCGTACGTTGCCGCAGAGCGCGGATACATCGACGACGTGATTACGCCGGATGAAACCAGGATGAGGATTAGCCGCGGCCTTCGGATGCTCGAGAATAAAGTCGTGACGAACCCACGGAAGAAGCACGGCAATATCCCCCTGTAGCGTGCTTCCACAGCAATCCGCATGCGTGTAGCCGGCTTCGAATACCATCTTAAGCATTCGCTTAAGTATCGGCGGGATAGGACGATACCTGTTGCATTGAAACGGTCTCATTACGTATCGTTGGGTGCCGACCTGAAGTATCACTTTAAGTCCCACCCTCAGCCCGGAGGAGGAGTTTGTGCACAGACTGATTTTCGTAGCGCTCTTCGGCCTGCTACTTACCGCTCCCGCACACGCCCAGCAGCGTGGAGCCGAGGCTCAACGCCAGGGAGCCTTACCCGCCGAATCCCTACCCACCCCTGTTCCTGATATTCCGCGGACCATCGGTGTGCCGTCCGCACCATTGGAAGATCAGGGCACGCTCGGTGAGCAAGAAATTCTTCGCCGGCTCGGACGCATCTATCGCCTGCAGTCGGAGATCCTTGAGGCCCAGGCCAACCAGGATGCCGATGCCGCCGAGGATCTACTCTCGGTAGCCATGGCCGAGCTTGCTACGCTCATCAACCAGCCCGGTATGATGGAGCGCGGCCGCTTCCGGGAAAGCTATCGGTCGCTCATTGCCGAGTACGAGCGCTTCTACGGCGTCGAGCCCGATTCGCTCGGCATGCAGTACGGCGACATCTTCCACGTGAAGACGGAGATGTTCGCGGCGATGAACCGCCTCGACCATCCTCTTCTCGAAGATGTGTTCCTGCCGGAGATCCGTCCGCTGGAGACCCAGATCGAGATGACGATGAACCGGCTCGTGGAGCAGAGCATCGCCTTCTTGCAGCGCAACCCCGATCGGCACATCAGCAACTGGCTGAGCCGCGCTGAGACGTATTTCCCGATGATCGAGCAGATCCTCGCGGAGGAAGGTGCGCCGGATGAGTTGAAGTATCTGGCGATGATCGAAAGCGGCTTGAACCCGCGCGCGAAGAGCTGGGCATCAGCCGTTGGCATGTGGCAGTTTATGGCTCCGACGGGTCGTTCCTACGGGCTGCATGTGAACGCATGGGTCGACGACCGCATGAACCCGGAA
>CBFGYX010000167.1:0-4633 GCA_965653075.1 uncultured bacterium | reverse complement strand
CCCGGTTGCTCGTGGCGATCACACGCACGTCTACCTTCTTGACGGCAGAGTCGCCAACTTTCTGGATCTCCCCTTCTTGCAGAACCCGGAGTAGCTTGGCCTGCACGTCGAGACCGACTTCGGTGATTTCATCGAGGAGCAGCGTACCGCCGTCGGCACGCTCGAACGCACCCGTCATGTCGTCTATCGCACCGGTAAACGCTCCTTTGCGATGGCCGAAGAGGTGGCTCTCGACGAGTTCGCGCGGAAGGTTGGCGCAGTTGAGCGTGACGTACGGCCCGCCCGACCGATCGCTCATATTGTGCACGAGCTTCGCGAGGATCTCCTTCCCCGTACCACTTTCCCCCTGCACAAATACCGGTGCCTTGTTCTGGCTGAGCCGCGGCAGAATTGACTTTAGCCGCTGAACGGATTCGTGTTCGCCGATATACTCGATCGATGACGACTTCCTGGAGGCGCGCTTCCGTGTGGGCGCGGCGGGTGTAGCCGCTTCAGGCGGCTCAGGCGCGGGGCGCTCGAGCGATGCCTGCACGCGTTCGACCAGTTCGGTCGTCGAGAAAGGCTTGGGGATGTAGTCAATCGCACCGTTCTGCATCGTTCTCACCGCGTGCTGCACGTTGGCGTGGGCGGTGATCATGATGACTTTCGTCTCGGGATGCTCCTGCCGGATGTGTGACAAGAGCTCCAGTCCGTCGACATCCGGCTTGACGGCAGAGTCGCCAACTTTCTGGATCTCCCCTTCTTGCAGAACCCGGAGTAGCTTGGCCTGCACGTCGAGACCGACTTCGGTGATTTCATCGAGGAGCAGCGTACCGCCGTCGGCACGCTCGAACGCACCCGTCATGTCGTCTATCGCACCGGTAAACGCTCCTTTGCGATGGCCGAAGAGGTGGCTCTCGACGAGTTCGCGCGGAAGGTTGGCGCAGTTGAGCGTGACGTACGGCCCGCCCGACCGATCGCTCATATTGTGCACGAGCTTCGCGAGGATCTCCTTCCCCGTACCACTTTCCCCCTGCACAAATACCGGTGCCTTGTTCTGGCTGAGCCGCGGCAGAATTGACTTTAGCCGCTGAACGGATTCGTGTTCGCCGATATACTCGATCGATGACGACTTCCTGGAGGCGCGCTTCCGTGTGGGCGCGGCGGGTGTAGCCGCTTCAGGCGGCTCAGGCGCGGGGCGCTCGAGCGATGCCTGCACGCGTTCGACCAGTTCGGTCGTCGAGAAAGGCTTGGGGATGTAGTCAATCGCACCGTTCTGCATCGTTCTCACCGCGTGCTGCACGTTGGCGTGGGCGGTGATCATGATGACTTTTGTCTCGGGATGCTCCTGCCGGATGTGTGCCAGAAGCTCCAGTCCGTCGACATCCGGCATCATGAAGTCGGTCACGACGAGGTCGAACTCGCTCTTCTTGAGCTCCTCCATCGCCTGGACGGCGCTATAGCAACTGGTGATCTCCATCCCCTTTCGGGTAAACAGACGATCGAACAGACTATGCAAAAGGTGCTCGTCGTCGACGAAGAGGATCCTCGGCTGAGCCATATTATCGCTGCGGATTAGAGAACAGAAGCTGCCGCGTTCACGGTGACGCCTTCCCGCACGATGCTCGCATTGGACGGCGCAAATTCATAATGGTCCGGCACGCGTGCAGGTTTCAGCTTGACTTCCGGCCTTCAAAGTCAGGTGATACAATAACTTACGCCGCGCCCTGCTGCCGTGGCCGCAACATGACGTGAAATACGCGGCCGCTAAGTAAGTAACAACTTACCCGACAACATCTCCACCATCATCACGCGGAAGATGCATCGTGATGCGAACGCCGGCGCCCGGATCGTTGGTTGTTAGCTCCAGATCTCCGCCGTGGGCCTGCGCAATTCGGTGAGCGATAGGTAGCCCGACGCCGAGGTTGTGTGCCTTGGTCGTGTAGAACGGCCTGAAGGCATGCCGGGCGACTTCCTCATTCATCACTCCCGGATTCGTCACATGCACGGCGACTCGTTGACCCGCATCCTCCACCATCACCTTGATCATATCATCAGCCGTCGTCGCGTCGGCAGCGTTCTGGATGAGCACGAGCAGCGCCTGCCGGATGAGCATCCGGTCGACGGACACGTGGGCCTGGCCTCCGAGGTGGAAATCGACGCGGTCGATGACATCGTCGCCGACGGCCGCAGCCAGGTCATCGATGACCGTGCTCGTGCGCACGCTCGACATAACCGGCGAGACAGGCTGTGCGAACATCTGGAGATCCGCCAGAATCGATTCGATTCGTGCCGCCCCTTCGAAGATGCGTAACGCAAGCTCCCGCTGCTCGCGGTCGACGAGCGTGTCGGCAAGAAGGTCGGTGAAGCCTTCGATCGTCGTCACGAGTCCGCGGATACGGTGACCGAGGATGAGGGCCATATCGGCCATCGTCTGCGGATCCACGGCCCCGTCGCCGGTGCCGGGTGCGTTTGCTATTGACTGAGGTTCCAACGGTCGAAGGTGTATCGGGAGGATGCCTGATCTCTGAAGAGAGAGACTGATTGCAGGGCTCAAATATTGTCCGACAAAGGGTATGCCACGGTGCGATCACCTGCCCTGATGATCGAGTGAAACCATCCCACGGATGCTACGGCAATTCTTTCCCGCACGCGGCCAATTTTCCTGAAACGTTGTTTTTCCGGCCATGCGCGTCCCGGGTCGCCGCGTCCGTAAATCGTGCAAATCATGCGCGGAAGGGGGATAAACGTATTAGCAGAAGGTGATGGCACGGTGGTTGAACAGCCGCCAACCCGACGTCACAATCTCGTTTTCTCCTATGGAACCCTCAAAGCTGAAAATCCTCTCGCAGGCGATGCAGGCCTATACCTGGCGTTCGCAGGCGGTTACGGGCAACCTCGCCAACCTGGACACGCCGGGCTATCAGCGCGTCGGTGTCTCGTTTGAGGAAACGCTGCAGAACGTACGCCGCGGGCTCCAGGCCACGCGCCAGCCTGAGGATGTATCGCCGAGAATGCGGGTAGAAGAGGCGCCGCCGGTTCTGGAAGACGAACTGATGGAGCTGGCCGACACTCAGATGCGCACCCAGCTGGCCACGCGCGCGCTCCGCGAACACTTCGACCTGATGCAAACCGGCATCACAGGTCGCACCGCTTGATTCCTGACGCGCCATGCTCATCAATAAACAATTTACCGTCTTCCGCACGGCGGCACGTGGACTCGAGGCGCAGCGCATTGCACTCGGCGCGGCGACGGAGAATATCGCCAACGCGAACACCACGCAGACGGACGAAGGCACGCCGTACGCCATCAAGCGCACGGTGCAGGAATCCGAGAACGAACGCTTTGCTCGCTTCGGCCGGATGCTCGATCGGATGAAGAGCGACGTTCAGACGTCAAACCCGCGCCACATCTCGGAGAACTCGATGAAGCGCCGGTTGCCGCAGGCCGAACTCGGCCCGGTAACTGAAGTGGTGGAAAACGAGCAGCTGCGTGCGGAATTCGACCCCACGCATCCGCACGCCGATGAGAACGGATACGTCTATTACCCGGATGTGAACGTCGTCGAAGAGATGACGCGCATGATCTCGGCCAACCGCATTTACGAAGCCAACCTCTCAGCCGTGCAAGCGGCCAAAGAGATGATTAAGCGGACCCTCGAAATCTGAAGGTCAATATGAACTACGGTATAAACGCATATCGCGCGGCAGGCATTCCCAGGTTTGAGCCGCAAACGCAAGACGCACGGCCCGTCAGGCAGCCCGCCGAACAGGTTACGACCGCGGCATCGCTGCGGCCCACGTCGCACGAAGGACTGAATACCGACGAAAGCGCCATGATCGATCGGTACTTCCCTCCGTCCGAGGAAATGTCGCTCCGCATTTACGGTCCAGGGCAGGGCTCTAAACAGCTCAACCCCGGCGCTGTCGGTGGCCGCCTCGACCTGCGCGGATAACGTGCTCGACCTATGAATATCGCACAGTTACAACGACTTCGAACGCAGGGCCTGGGCGACGGCGGCAATCTGCCGCAGCCGCGAGGTACCGGCGACTCGTCATTTGCCGACACGCTGCGCGACGCGGTGGGCGAGGTGGACGGCTTGAATAAAGCCGCCGACGAGCAGATCGAAGCGTTCGTTGCGGGGGAGCAGGAGAACCTGCATGAGGTGATGATTGCGATGAACCAGGCGAAGCTCTCGTTTCAGCTCATGACAGAGGTTCGCAACAAGATGCTCGAGACCTATCACGAACTGATGCGGATGCAGGTCTAACCGACTGTTTCCCATTAACCGGAACTACGTCTACGGCCATCACCCGGCCGGATAACGAACCTTAACTCCGCTCCCCTTCTCATCCGAATGAACGGCTTCACCCAGAATATCGCCGAGTTTCTAAAAGGACTTACGCTTGGCCAGAAAGGCGCCCTCGCCGCCGTCGTGATCGGTGCGGTCGCGCTGCTCTCGGCGGTGGCGTACTGGGCCAACAAGCCGGATTACGCGCTGCTCTTCGGCAGCCTCGGGCCCGAGGACGCCAACCGGGTGGTTGAGACGTTGCAGTCGGAGCGCGTCAAGTATCAGATCCGCGACGCCGGCAGCTCGATTTACGTGCCCCGTCAGGATGTGTACGAACTGCGGCTGCGCTTCGCCGGCCAGGG
>CBFGYX010000166.1:0-4655 GCA_965653075.1 uncultured bacterium | reverse complement strand
GAAGCACTCGGCGACGGCCTCTTCTTTCAGGTGCAGGTTGAAGCCGGGGTCGAGGATGTTGTACCACTCGCCGACGGTCTTGAGCCGCTTGACGGGACCCGAGTGGATCTGCACGCAGCCGTCGTTGCCGACGAACACCATGATTTCAAGACCAGACTCTGATGCTTGCTGCATGACGTCACGGTAGGCCGTCCGAGCGACTTTTCGTGCAAGGTCTGCCGGAGCGACCTCTACGGCCTGGCGCCGCGAAATCCCGAACTTGCGGAGCAGCGGGAAGAACGAGTGCGTGTCGTCGATGCCTTTCCACGCTTCGACGAATCCGTCGGTATCGATCTCGTCGAGCGGCCGCGGCGTTTTGGGGGCGAGCTCTTCCGGTTCGAAACCCGGCTGCTGATCCTGCGAGGCATAGGCTTCGACGAGCGACTGCATCGCCTTGATGTCGGTGTCTTCCACCGCATAAATCTTGTGGACGGCCGTCCCCTCCTTGTCGAAGAACTGCAGCGACATCCGCGGTTCATCCACAACGAAGAACACGGCGCCCCACGACCGGAAGAAGAATCGGATGTCGATCTCCTCATCATTGAAGAGCCCCATCGATGCTTCGGGCATCATCTCGCCCTTCCGGTAAACGCCGGTTTTCTCATGAACACACGCGTGATTCCGCGTGAGAGCCATCACCGGGCCAAGCGCCTCGATCTCCATCAGAATGTCGGGAAATTCAGGCCGAAGGCGGATGACCGATTCATTCGGCCTGCCGATCCGCGAAGCAAGAAGCTCGGCCTCAGAAACGCCGATACCTTCGGCTACGTTGCGGGCGCGCGCACGAGGATTGTCGGCCCGGAAGGCCGCCGCGGCCACGTAAATAGACTCGGGAGTTTGAGCCGTGGTTGCGTGAGAGATTGCCATGACGTGTGGTATTTATTCCAGAGTTTCCAGTGCGACGGGCGCGCGATCCCCATTCACGTTCGCTGTCACGACCAGCGGGCACGCACGGCAGGGATGATTCATGATGATGACGGGCACGCCGAAAGCTTCTTCGATGATGTGAGGGTCGAGCGCGCGTATGGGTGTGTCGTCGGCGAGCAGTTTGCCTTTACTCAGGATGGCGAGCCTGTCGGCATATTCGGCGGCGAGATTCAGATCGTGCAAGACGACGAGAACGCCGCAGCCTGAATCCGCCAGATCGCGTGCCGTCTGCAGCACAGCATGTTGATGTGCCAGGTCGAGGCTCGCCGTCGGCTCATCGAGGAGCAGATATCGGGGATTCTCGGCCGACCCCGGATTACCCAGCTGTGCAAGTGCACGCGCCAGATGAACGCGCTGCTTTTCCCCACCCGACAGTGACGGATATCGACGCTCTTGCAGATGGGCGATGCCCGCCTTTTCCATCGCCCAGGAAGCTGTGGCTAGGTCGGCGCTCCTCGATGAGCGATGCGCGTGAGGAGTCCGGCCGAGCAGCACTACTTCGCCAACCGTGAAGCCGAACTGCAGAAAACTCTGCTGCGGCAGCACCGCGCGGTGAAGCGCAAGCCGGCGAGGGTCAATTCGATCGAGTGTGATGCCTCCTAACGTTGCCGAGCCGCTCGTTGGCTTGCGTTCGCCGGCGGCAACACGTAACAGCGTGCTCTTTCCGGCACCATTCGGTCCGACAACTGCCACGACCTCGCCGGGCTTCACGCTCAGCGAAACGTCATGAAGCAGCGTTGCCGTGCCAATCCGCACTTGAATGTCGTCAAGTATCAGCATCAGGCCCAGTGTTCAGATGGACGCTCCCGCAGTAGGAGCCAGAGGAAAAAGGGTGCGCCCGCAAGTGCCGTCACGATGCCGATCGGCAGTTCGGCGGGAGCTACGATCGTGCGTGCGATCAGATCGGCGCTCAGCAGAAGGATGGCGCCGATCAGGGCCGAGGCCGGAATCAGCATCCGGTGATCCGGGCCCAGAAGCAGGCGCGCAAGATGCGGCACAATCAATCCCACAAATCCAATCACGCCGGCAGCAGCTACCGACGCGCCGACGGCAAGCGCAACGAGGACAATGGTTATCCGTTTTGCCTGCTCCGTCCGGATTCCCAGGTGATACGCCTCTGCCTCGCCAAGCAGCATGGCGTTCAACGAGCGCGCCAGAAACGGTGCGCCGAGAATCCCGAACAACAGCAGCGGTGCGGCACCTGCAAGCGATGTCCACGTGGCGCCGCCGAGCGAGCCCATCGTCCAGAAGGTAATGGTGCGGAGCTGCGCGTCATCCGCCAGGAAGAACATGAGGCCGGTTACCGCGCCGGCCAGTGCGCCAAGTGCCACGCCCGCCAGAAGCAAGGTTGCAACGGCGGTTCGGCCTGAGCGCGTGGCCAGTCCGTAGACGATGAACGTCGTCACCAACCCGCCGGCAAACGCAGCGATGGACAGGGCGTGCATCTGGATGACCGGCGGGAGCGCCAGCGCTCCTCCCATCACAATGAACAGCACCACGAACATGGCGCTGCCGGCCGAAACTCCGACAAGTCCAGGCTCGGCAAGCGGGTTGCGGAAGAGCCCCTGCATCAGCGCGCCGCTCACGCCGAGGGCGGCTCCGATAAGCGCGCCCAGCAAGACGCGGGGAAGCCGGATGTAGAGCAATACCAGCTCTTGCTGCTGCGAGAATGCACCGCCGGAATCCACGCCGAGTGATGCCAGCAGGATCGAAACGACGTCGTCCAAAGGGATGCCGACGCTTCCGATTCCGACCGCCATCGCCATCATCAACAGCGTAGCCGTGCCGAGCAGACCCAGGGCTACGGGTCCGCGGCGCAGCGCGCTGCTGTATGTCATGGTCGCGGCGGTGCTACTCATCAGATCTCGTCATTCACATGAGCACATGCGCTGAGACGGCTGCCGGCCTCGGGCATGTGGATACGGCACGCGAAGTCGAGAACGAACTCGCCGAGGCTCGGCCCAAAGCCGAGTGCCTCATCCGGCAACACCACAAAGCGCGGCTGAATTCCACGCATCTCAGGCCGCGCCGCAATGTTCTCGACACCGCCGAACGACTGCACGGTCCGTCCAAGCAGAACGACGATCTCCGGATTCGCCTCGACGATTGCTTCGGAGCTCATTGGCTTGTAGCCATCTGCCTCTCCAAACACGTTATCCGCGCCGGCAAGTCGGAAAAACTCATCCGCGTTCGTGCCCGACCCCGCGAATGTCAGCGCCCCGCCATCCTGTCCGAGTGCAAGTAACACACGCGGCTCGCGGCCCGACTCCTCGACCACCTGGTCGGCGGCCGCGAGGTCGCTCCGCATGTCTTCGATCAACGCATCCGCCCGCTCCTCGCGATCAAGCTCGTCGGCAATCGCGCGCACCTGGCGTTCGATGTCATCCGGGGAAGGTCCACCCGGCAACCGAACCACACGAATGCCGGTGCTCTCAAGCTGTTGAAGCGCCGCCTCGGGTCCGGCCGCGGCATCCGCAAGAATCAGCGTCGGATTGACCGAAAGCACGGCCTCGGCCCCGATCATCCGGAAGTAGCCCACGCTTGGCCAGTTGAGCAGTGTGTCGGGATATACGGAGGAATCATCGCGTGCAACGATGAAATCCGCGGCACCAAGCCCCACAACCGTTTCAGCCACAGACCCGCCGAGGACGACGATCCGCGGGTTGTCCGAACTGTCGGATTCACGTTGCTGCCCGCCGCACGCGCTCAGTATGAGCGCCGGGACGAGCAACCCAAGTGTCAAAATCGCTCGTTTCATTCGGCTACAGAGAAATCAGTCGAACCGTCGGGCTGATAGATGTACTCGAAGGTGTAGTACTCCGTGGGATCTCTGAGCGTCGGATTGTCGGGCGCATCCTTGTAGTAGCTCAGAATACGGATCTTCGCATACCGACCATCGGCGGTGCGGACAGCGAGCACGCGGCCCGGCGTCGGGCTGATGACGTGGGTGCTCATGTCGTACGAGTACCAACTGCTGTTCGCGGGTTCGTATCCGCTGGTCGGTGCGAAGTCGATTTCCTCGAACACACCTTCGAGCAGCTGCACACCGCCGTCGCCGGGGCCCGAGGTGCCACCATTCGCGATGATTGACGTGCCGCGAAAGCCAATATCCCACGAGGTCGACGCCGAGTCGGCGCGGTTGGGCTCGCTGTAGCTCAGCACAATCTCATTGTCGCGCAGGCTGAACAACGTATAGCGACCGGTGCGCTCGAGTGCCTCACCCGTCGCCGGGTTGCGTTCGGCAGGATCCGCCGCCAGGTTTTCAACCCGCACGGTTTCAAGAGGCTCAAGCGGTTCCTCGTTGCTGCTGACGGAATCGCAAGCCGTTAATGAGATGGACGTCGCGACCAGCAAGGCCGTTATAATCGTATTGCGCATTTGATGTCGGTTCTATGTTGCGTTCTAAAACGTGTAGCCTGCACCCACGAAAAGGGTACGGCCGGGTTGATGCGGAAGGACCAACGGATCCACGTAGTCAAGTGCATTGCGTACGCCGACCTGGAAGTCGGCCGGTCCGAAGGATTTCGTAATCGTCAGGTTCAGCATTGCGTATCCCGGCGCATATTCGTCGGGATGATCCAGCACGAGATTGCCGTTGATGTCGGCATACCCGTAGCGGCCTCGCCACGCAAGCCGTGCGGCCGTAGACAGCCCGATGTCGTCGAGACGATGGGTGAGGCTGACGGTGC
>CBFGYX010000165.1:0-4682 GCA_965653075.1 uncultured bacterium | reverse complement strand
TTGCAGTTGCCGCCGTCCTGATCATTCTGTCCGGCTGCCGTTCCTATGGTGGTCGTTACGACGCAGAGGAGGGGGAGGGTGAGAACTTCTACATTCGTGACGGCGTGGTCGTCATTCCCAAAAACACATCCATTCCTGACGATACCGTGATTTGATCGCCGATTGAAGAAGGCAGTAAACCTGCCGAAATGCGGCGTAGTTTTAATAGTAGCGTCGGATATTATCCGATCTGCCACTTAACGACCTCAGAAATTCGCTTTTACGTGACGATGCATCGGTTCTCATGGCTTGTTGCAGTTGCCGCCGTCCTGATCATTCTGTCCGGCTGCCGTTCCTATGGTGGTCGCTACGACGCAGAGGAGGCGACCTACCGGCAGATCGCTCCGGCAATTGAAGACTTAAGTGCCGAGTTACAGCGTGTGCAGGCGCGGCCCGACGCCGATCAGATCTTCGAGGATGGGCAATCAGCACTGCGAACAGAGAGCTTCACGACGCCCTTCAATGTTCTCGTCGATGAGTACCGCGAGCGCTACGAGGAAATGAGCCCGTCATCTTCGTATCGGGACTTGAGCCGGCTATATCGTGCCATCATCACCGACTACCATACACTGCGAGTGGCGCGGCAGCGTGCAGAACTGGCTACGGCCGCTGATGAGGTAACCGCTCCAACAGACGTCGTTGCACCCAGTCCGTACAACGTACGCCCCGTGTTTTATCATCGCCTTGAGCGGTCCTCCGCAAGACGTGGTGCTACGGATGCCATGCGGTCCGCCACCGATGCTGCAGATAACGCAGTTACTGATACCGCTGGTGTCGACGCAGCGGAGGGCGAGCCTGATCAGGCCGACGCCATCGGAGACTGATAGTTGGCGTGCGACGGAGGCTCGGTCTCGGCCGGCATCATGGATGCGACGAAGCGGGAAGCGTCTGTGTAGGTCGTTTCAACGAAATCAATCAGGTCTGCCGACGCCACCCCACTAATCTTTGCCAGGGCGAAGAACGCGGCATTGGGCTGGAAGACCGCCGCGTGTGCCTCGCCGTCGAGGCAGAATTGCTCGGCTGCTGAAGCTGCCGCCGAGATCGTCATCGCCATGACGCGTTTATCGGAATCGGCAAGGCGTCCGGGTACGAGGTAATGGCGGATCGTCTCGCCGATGAAGGAGGGCAGATTCCACGCCTCTGCAGCCTGTGCACCAAGGACAGTGTGATCCACACCGAAGATGATCGACTCCGACGTCGTCGACGGGATGCCGCCCTTATCGTTCGTATACCACAGCGCTTCGTAATCGTCGGGGCGATTGTATAGCAGAATCAGCCGCCCGACGCTGTGCATCAGACCCGTCGTGAAGGCGCGCTCTCTATGCGCTACATCGAGGTTATGAGCCAGACATTTCGCAAAAAGGGCCGTTCCAAGGCTCAGCCGCAGGATCTGGTCGTACATTTCCTGCTGTTCACCTGGTTGGACCACTTCGCGTAATTTCACCATGGCCGACGCAGCCACGATGTCGCAGACCTCCTGAAAGCCGAGTAGAAAAACGGCTCGCCGAATATCGTAGATATAACGACTGGTGCCGTAGTACGCCGAATTAATGCGCCGCAGTACCGCGGAAGCAATTACAGGGTCACAGTGCACCGCTCGGACGAGCCTCGGAGTATCCGGGGCGTCGGTCTTCTCCGCCAGCATCTGGGTCACCTCTGCCACAGTCCTTGGAAGAGGAGGGAACTCCATCTGAAGGTTTTGAGACAGATCGAGTTTAGTGGCGGGAATCATGATCCGTAGGCGTGAGGTACACGTGCGGTTTGCGCCGTTTAGAGCGAGGTGTACCCAACCGTATCGGCCTTCAATAGCCGGAGTTAAGCGAGTGAGGCGCTTTCTTTCGCTGTCTGAATTCGACTCCAGCTCGAAGCGCGAGGAGGAGCTACGAACCAGGCCGACGTACGCTGCCAGATGTCGATGAACATCTCGCTGTTGCGATACGATTCAAGCGCATCTCGGCTGTCCCAGACACTGTACGTCGAAAGAATGTTGGGGAAACGATCGTTCTGCAGCAATTCAAGGTGCAGGCAACCGGGGAACGACCGAATCTGATCCTTGACGACGGCGAATTGGGTTAGAAAGTCGTCTACGGATGACGGATGGAAGGTCATCCGCACGAGTCGAACTATCATGATCGCAGCAAAACCGGCCAGACGGATATCGGGCTGCCTAAAGTAAGGGAAGGGCGTTGCGGATTGCAACGCGTGTCAGGAGGGCATCAGGAGAACGTGCTTCCCTATGTCGCACGTCAGGCAGCGCATGCGCGTGCAATACTCGCGGTAAAGCTCGTGATACCCCTGCGCTGCACTAGCCGAGAGGGCTTCCGAGCCGAGGTCGTTAAAGATCCTGATCACCTCGTCGCTCCCACCTGGAATCTCAGTGAGGATCTTCATTGCCGCTTGCCGCAGGTCATCTTCCTGCTCGATCATCCCCAGATAATAGAGAAACGGTAGTACCGCGTTGACGAGGATGACGTCAATGCGTTGACGTCCAATATCCGTGGCGACCGGTTTACTCTTTTTCTCCAGCCTCACGTGGTTGCTCCAGAAGGAATCGACCGATGTATAGAAGCATTTCCGCAGGTTACGCAGCGGATGAGTTGAGAGGCCGGCGGCCCGTAACCGCCGGATCGGGCCCGAGCGGAGCAGGTGCCCCGGCTGCAGTAAGGCCGCTGCCTGAGCAAGTCGTCTCGGGGGGAAGTTGGCCGGACGCAGCCGGAAGAACTGCCAAGCCTCTCTGGGTAGCGGCACCAGATCGAATTTGTGGCGGAGGCGCTCAAAGCGTTCTCGCAACATCATAGCGTGGTCGGCCGTCTCGCGGTCGGCTTCGAGAAGCTGAGAGGGGTGCGGTATCAGGCCGGCCGTACCGAGCAGGCAGGCCTCGACATCATCCGGCGCAATGTCATTCAGAAGGAATGATAGCGGCACCCGACGAGCGAGGTCCAACATCGGTTCGGCGTTCTTGGAATAGCCGAGTGCAGCCATGATGCGCTCGAACAGATGTTGCTCCAGCGACGCCGTGGTACGTCCGCGGGAGTGGATACGCTCCGCCTTGCGCTCTATTCGTTGCCGCGCGAGTTCATCCGTCCATGACTCGATAAGCGCTGACGGTACGTTCCGCCAGTGCGGCGCGCAAACTATGGGAGACTCACGGCGATTTCGGTAGTCGTGAAGCAGGCGCCTGACGGGCGTCTCGATGTGGTCGAGCAGAACGAGCTCCGGAATCAAGCTTCCATCCTCGCGGCGCAGCGTGTTCGTCCACATGTCTGCTTCGAGCACCACATGAAGTACCACGCTATTGTACCGGGGGTCATCGCCGTGGCGGTGCTCGTTCCACTGGCCCGACGTCACATGTATTTCGACATCACCAATCCAATTAACCCCGTCGATCCTCAGTGTGGCCCGAAGAAAATCAGGACCGGTGTCGAAATTCCGGCTTCCCCCGTTCAGGATGGTAACCGGCTTTCCATCGGCAGTAGATAGGTTTCCGGACGAAAAGAGATGCCGCTCCCAAATCTCCTGAACAAAATCCTCAGGCACGCGGTCGACGAGCCCGGCAGGCGGCTCGTGCAGCAGTACTTCGAAAACATCGTCTCGATCAGCGAGGAAGTGGTGGTCGCGCAGCGACACACCATCGCCGCTCTGCAATGCAAAAGGGGTCAAGTCTGCCGTAAGGTGCTTCATAACACGCTCGTCTCTTCTCACCATAGGGTATAGAAGACGAACGCATAACGCATCCGTAACGCGTCGGGTAAAAATTTATGCCCTGAGGTCCTGGTTGAACTTCCGGGCGGCATCAGCGGCGGCTTCCGCAAAGTCCGCCTCGCTGGAAGCATAAATAATCGCGCGGCTGCTATTGATGATCATCGGCGCGCTCGTTCCGGCCGCGGTTATGACGTCACGTGCATTACCACCCTGCGCTCCGACCCCCGGTATAAGTAGAGGCAGGCCGGGGGCCATCTCGCGGATCCGCTTCATCGCTTGAATATCCGTCGCGCCTACGACGAGCCCTGCTTCACCGGGCGTGTCTTCCGTCCACTCCTGCACTTTGCGAACCACGTGTGCGAAGACTGGCTCACCTTCGGCCTGCAGTTGCTGGAAGTCGTGGTGGCCCGGGTTCGAGGTGTGTGCCAGCACAAACGTGAGTTTGCCGGGGAAATCGAGGAACGGCTCGACGCTGTCACGCCCCATGTACGGCGCAACCGTGCAGGCATCCGCGCCCAAATGATCGAACAAGCTTTCAGCATACATCCGTGCCGTGTTGCCGATATCACCTCGTTTGGCGTCGGCAATCACGAGTGCCCGGCCGTCTACATGCTCGATAAGCCGCTCGAGAACACGCCAGCCCTGACTCCCGAATGTCTCGAAAAAGGCCAGGTTGAACTTGAACGCCGGGGTATGGGAAAGCGTGGCGTCAATAATGTCGGCGCAGAAGCGGTAGACGGCCTCGTGCGGTTTGCTTCCCTCGAGTAAATGCTGAGGCATGCGTGAGGTATCGGGATCGAGGCCCACGCACAATACGGAGGAGCGCTGCTGCTGGAGATCGAGAAGTCGTTCGGTAAAGGTCACTCGCGTTCTATTCTGTAGTGAGCCGAAAAATAGGGATGGTCGAAGTTACCGATGGAAGTTCGCGGAAAAAGCACCAT
>CBFGYX010000164.1:0-4694 GCA_965653075.1 uncultured bacterium | reverse complement strand
CCGTAGTTGTTGTTCCAGTCGAGAAGAGCCGACGGAGCGACCGCTGCCTCCTGCAGGATGTACATACTGAGCGCACCCACGATATCGGCTTCGCATGCGCTGGCCATCAGATTGTCGCTCATCATGCTCATCGCCGTACACGGAACAACGCCGTAGAACTCCTCGAGCGACGTCCAGCACTGGATCGCCGTGGCGGAAAGCCCCTGTGCATCCATAAACTGATCAACGGCGACACCCAGCTTAGCCATCTTCATCAGGCTCTCCTGTGGGATCCCATCGATACGCGTGTAGGCGCCCATCTCGTCGATCTTCGACTTCACCTGCTGATCGTCGTCGCCCATCTTGCGGATCCATCCGAGCAGCTCCGAAAGGTCGAGGACTTCGACGGAGATGCCGTAGCGCTCAAGCAGCTTTTCGCTGTAGCGCACCGTGGTGAAGGGGGCCGGACGCGCGCCAATCTGGCCGAGCCGCACATTCTTGAGGGAGCGAACGACGCGGCAGGTCGAGGCAAACTTGTGGATGTCGGCGAGGAAGTCCTCCGACTCCGGGTTCATCGTGTGGCGGCTCGTGAGGCTGTACTTGATGCCGTACTGACGAAGGTTATTGCATGCCGACATCTTCCCGCAAAAGCTGTCGCGGCGGTTGACGATCGACATCTCATTGACTTCGTCCTCAAAGGCATGAACGAGGACCGGAACGTCGAGTCCTGACCAACGGATGGCGTTCGAAATGGCGCGCTCGTCGCCGAAGTTCGGCAGCGTGACGATGATTCCATCGATCTCGTCGCGATGCTCGGCAAATAACTCGGCACACATCTGAGCCTCTTTCAGGCTCTCGATGGCTCCGTTGTTGGTCGCTTCCACGGGCGTCGCGATGACGCGGTATCCCTGACTCTCGAGTAAGTCGGTGACTTTCTTCCGGCCCACCAGGCATAGATGCTCGGGGAAAAAGCCGCGGTTGCCGACGATGAGGCCGAACGTCATCGTATCCCGGCGCCGGCGCATAGCAACCGGTCCGTATCGATTCTCAAAAGGAGTGTTCTCGTTTTCCCTTTCGGCGCTTGGACGTGATCCCATACTGAATATGACTAAATTCGGCAGACGGCGTCCAAACGGATACCCGCCATGATGAAGGAAACTGACAGTTTTGCCCGGTGACTATCCACCGAGTGTCAGGCACTTTATTGAATCATTTGATACGCTTCAATTGCTTCAAGGCCACGAAGCGCTTTTTCCCACAACCTTGACACGGCGTTCGCATTCGAGATGCTACGCCTCTTGATGTACGCGGGTCGTGGATTCCCGCACGACGAGCTCGGTCTCGAGAAACACGCGCTCGTACTCACCGTCACCCGCCGACTCGATGCTGTTGATGAGCAGCTCGGCGGCTCGCCCCCCCATTTCGCGTTTGGGTACGCGAACGGTCGTCAAGGGTACGGAAGCATACTGTGCGATGTCAATATCATCGTAGCCTACCACCGACACGTCGTCGGGGACAGAGAGACCAAGCTCGCGCAGAGCCCGGTAAACTCCGATCGCGACGAGGTCGTTGTAACACGTTACCGCCGTAGGACGCTTACCTCGCTCACCGAAGTAGTGGTGCGCGGCCGTGTAACCGTCATCGATGCGGGCACCGGCTGGCACGATGTCATCCTCATCGAAAATCAAACGCTGCGAACTAAACGCACGTCTCACCCCCTCGACCCGCTCGGCACTATGCATCGAGTACTTCGGTCCCGTGAAATGCGCAATGTGGGTGTGACCGTTCTCGATAAGGTACTCGACGGCCGATTTTGAAGCGGCGACGTTGTCGACATCGACCATGTTTGCCTGCAAGCCGCGAACGCTCTCGATAAGCACGAGCGGGATGTTGTGCCGCTTCAGCTCGAAAAGGTGCGAGAGGTCGGCATTGTCATCGAGCAACGGGTTGACAATGAGACCGTCGACGTCCTTCGCCACCAGAAGCTCAACGAGTTCCCGCTCGAGGTCGTACGAGCGCTCGGTGTGCGTCACCAGCAGGTTGTACCCCCGCTCTTTCGCCGCCATCTGCGCCCCGATAATAATATCCGCGAAGTACGGATTGTTGATCTCCTTCACGACCAGGCCTACACTCTTCTCGGCTGTCGGCTGGAGACGGCGCCTCGCAGCCGCACTTGGGCGATAGTGGAGATCAGAGACGGCTTGAAGGACTTTGCGTCTCGTATGCTGACTGACCGTACTCTTTCGATTGATGACGGCCGAGACGGTGCCTATCGATACGCCGGCTCTTTCTGCCACGTCGTGTATCGTCGCGTTTTTACCGGCCATGCATATTGACCCCAGGCATTGATTCTGGCAGAGCGGCCGCATTGGAATACCGCCCCACCTCTCGGATGAAATTAGGCCTTAAATACAAAGCGACCCGCCGACCACCAGCTCACTACCATACCTCCCTGCTCGCCACGCTAATCAGCATCCTCGGGTGATCGTGAACGATCTTAGCGGGGCATTGGCCGAACCTTTTGTTCGCCTTGTACTATTGCCGGCCAATATAGAAAATCGCACACTGGTTTTCCTTATATCTAAAGCGGATCGAAACGCTTCGAGCCGCCCTTCAGGGCGGTGTCTGGCTGCAACGGGCCTTAAGCACGCAGAAAGCGCTTTTCCGTCCTTGTTCGCTTCTTTTAATCTGACCAGCGAGGCTCGGCTGCCTCATCACAGATCTTTCATTAAGAGACCTGTATTCAAGACGCCTGGTCATCTAACTGACTGTTGAATAATCCGCTTCTCAGGCCTAAGAACAAATTGAGCAGGTCAAGCCTGCCCCAGACTTGATGTGGGGGCGTGCGACACGAGCCGCAGGCGACTGACGAGCAAAGCGAGTAGAAGGAGCGACTGAGGCGTTACTCCTGTACGCCGCAGAGCTTACCCCGGACCTGATCCGGGGGAGAGACGACGATGCAGAACAAAGAGCTGATCGATTTTTCAACGGCCTGCTAACCGGTGATCCGGGATGAGCGTCGGCCTACCTAACAGTTGAACAACATTCCCTCAGGCGAAACACCTTATCGAACAGATCATGCCTGCCCCAGACTTGATCTGGGGTGCGCGACACGAGCCGCAGGCGACTGACGAGCGCCGCGAGTAGAAGGAGCGATTGAGGCGTACTACCGTACGCCGCAGAGATCGCCCCGGACCTGATCCGGGGGAGCACCTACGACGCAGCATGCCTACACGGGCCTTCTGCGACTGAGAGAAGCAAGATGACCAATTTTATCAACGGCCTGCTACGGGTGCGACTTTATTGAACAACGTGCGCCCGCTTGCGCCGTCCTAACCACCGTCATAGATTGATTAAGCGTTTCAACCCATCCTCTATCGCTATCAACCAACCCGTCACCATGAGGTCTATCTTCACTCGATTGGCTCCTGCCCTGCTGTTGGCGGGCGTCCTGCTTTCAGCCTGCAGTTCGCAGCCTCAGGAGAGCTCGCAGCCCGCGGTCGACGGCCCCTCTTCAGAACCGTTCGGACAAACACCAGAAGGAATCTCTGTGCAAACGTACACACTCAAGAACGCCAACGGCATCGAGCTCCGTGCTACGAACTACGGCGGCATCATCACCTCGCTTAAAACCCCGGATGCCGACGGCAACATGGCCGACATCGTACTCGGGTTTGATGATCTCCAGAGCTACGCAGATCAGAGCGTCTACTTTGGCGCGCTCATCGGCCGATATGGCAATCGGATTGCTGAAGGCCGGTTCGAACTCAACGGAGAAAGCTACCAGTTGACGGTCAACGACGGGCCGAATCACCTGCACGGGGGTGATCGAGGCTTCCATAAGGTCGTTTGGGATGCCGAGACATTTGAAGGAAACGGTGAGCGCGGGATTGTCTTTACGTATACGAGCGAAGACGGTGAAGAAGGCTACCCCGGCACACTTCAGACGCGTGTCACCTACACGCTGACCGACGACGACGAACTGATCCTCGATTACGAAGCCACCACCGACCAGGCCACGCCGATCAACCTGACCCAGCATACCTATTTCAACCTGGCAGGCCATGACTCGGGCGACATACTCGGCCACGAGCTGATGATCGACTCCGACCACATCACACCGGTCGACGAGACGCTCATTCCGACCGGCGAGCTGATGCCGGTTGAGAACACGGCGTTCGATTTTCGCCAGGCTACCGCCATCGGTGATCGCATCGATGCGGACCACCCTCAGATCGCATTCGGCCAGGGGTATGACCATAACTATGCGCTGAACGGCAGCGGATTGCGCCTCGTTGCGAGCGTCTACGAGCCGACGAGCGGCCGCGTGCTCGAGGTGCTGACGGAAGAGCCGGGCGTACAGTTTTACTCGGGTAACTTCCTCGCCGGCGAGGCCGGGAAAGGCGGCGCCGTGTACAACATCCGCTCCGGATTCTGCCTCGAGACGCAGCACTACCCCGACTCTCCGAATCAGCCGAACTTCCCTTCGACAATCCTTGAGCCGGGCGACACCTACCAGACGCGGACGATCTATAAGTTTTCTGCTGAGCGGCGTTAAAACCTGTAGCAGCCTACGGTCACAATAAAAATCGGCGCGTTGCTCAGAGCAGCGCGCCGATTTTCGTATTGGCAAGTCATTAGGACCCAGTGCAATTCCGCCGCGTCATCCCGCCAGCGCGATCAGGACGGCGCCACACGTGACGAGGGTGCCGCCG
>CBFGYX010000163.1:0-4711 GCA_965653075.1 uncultured bacterium | reverse complement strand
CAGTGGCGGTGGAGGCGATACATTGCGGTTCTCGATTATGGGGGATGTGATTGTCGATGGAGGCAATTTTGCCGTGCAGGGGACCGGCAATGCGATGACGCTCTTCCACGTTGACCATTACGGTGACGTCATCGTGAACGGCGGCAACTTTTCGCTTGCGCGTGGCTCGCAGGGAAATGGCACCGGCTCGACCGTCTGGACGATGCACGCGGGTGACTTCACCATGAGCAACGCGGCTACGCAGAACTCGAACCCGACGCCCGGTAACGCACGTGTCGTCTTTGCCGCAGGTGGTGCACAGCAGCTGAGCTTCGAGAACGTCGAGTATGCCAGCAGTGGCTTTCACTTCGAGGTCCTGGAGAACTCCGAGCTGACAATCTCCGATGGCTTTATCGTCAACGGACTCGTCGTGAACCGGGGAGCCATTCAGCCCGTCGGCGATCTAACGTTTGTGGAGACCGGTGTTTACGAGCACGCGCGTGACGGTGGATCCGTGCCGTTGGCCACGTGGGCCGAGGGTTCGACCGCTCGCTTCACGGGCATCACATCGAACGCGCCGGGCAACCGCGGCCAGGACTATTTCAATCTGGTCCTCGACACGCCCAACTTATCGTCGAACCGCGACCTGAGCCTCTCGAGTAACACGATTAGCGGTGACCTCGTCATTGAATCCACGGGCAACGCGCGTTGGCAACTGGTCGGCGGCTCGGATGGTGACATTACGATCCTTGGTGACGTCATTATGCGCAACGGCCAGTTCGCACCGCAGGGAACGAGCAGTCCCACGGATGTCGCGATCCATCATTATGGCGATATCGAAGTCACAGGAGGCAATTTTGCCATTGCCCGGGGCAGTCAGGGCGGCGAAGGGTCGACCTACTGGTATCTGCACGGCGGCAGCTTCTCGATGTCCGACGCCACGAGCCAGAACTCGAATCAGGCCAACGCGGCGTTCGTCTTTGCAGGCGGTGAGCAGACGCTTGACCTCGAAGATATCAACTGGGGGCGGCTCGACTTCGTCGTTGCCGACAGTGCGATCGTGACCATCGCCGGAGATCCGGTCGAAGGCAGCGGCAACTTCACCGTCGAGAGCGGCGGGATGCTGACGCTGTCATCCGGAGGAATGGCGGCGCTGTTTGGTTCATCCGTTAATCTTGACATCGATCGGGGTGCGGGCTTCCACCTGGCCGGAGATGACGCGCTCATCATCCATGAGGTTATCCTCACCGATTCGATAGGTGTGCTCTCGATTGCGAACGGCGTCGAAGCATCGCTTAACGATACGCTATACGCGATGACATTGCGGCTGGGAGAGGAGGCCGTCCTGACGCTCGATTCACTCGGCACGCTCGGTGTGGGGAGTGGAGAAGCGCATGGCTCCATCGTTAACGCCGGCGATATCCACGCACACGAATCGATCACATTCGGTGGCACGGCGTCCTTCAATCACGCGCGCGACGGTGGAAGCATCCCCTCGGGTAATTGGGAAGCAGGCTCCCATCTGCTGATCACCGGTGTCGTGGGCAGCGCCCCGGGTAATCGCAATCAGTCGTTCCATCATATCACGTTCAACAGCCCCGACCAAAGCTCAAACCTTCACATGAGCTTCGACGGCGTCACGATCGGCGGCGACATCCGAGTGCTCGACACCGGGAGTTCCCGCTGGTACCTGACGTCGGGATCGGCTGAGGACAGCACCCATGTTACGCTGATGGGTGACGTGTTCGTCGAAGGAGGGCAGTTCTCTGTCCATGGTACGGGTAACGCGCTCACTCACTTCGCTGTCGACCATCATGGCGACATCCATGTGACGGGAGGCAACTTCTCCATCGCGCGCGGCTCGCAGGGCAATGGGTCGGGCTCCACCATTTGGACGCTTCACGGCGGGGATTTCCGGCTGATCGAAGGCGCGACTCAGAACTCGAACGAGACGCCGGGCAATGCCGTCTTTGTTTTTGCCGGGGAGGGGGTGCAGCACCTGGAAATCGGGGCCGATGCCGAGGTGAACAAGCTGCCCATCGTAGTTGAGCCGGGCGTTACGCTGGACCTTGGCGCCGGCGAACTCGGAGGAAGCGATGTCTTCACGCTCAACGAGGGGGCGACGCTTGCCACGGCGCATGTGGACGGCGTGGCCGGATCCATCCAGACATCAGGTGAGGTCTCCCTCAATACCGCCGCTAACTACGTGTTCAACGGAACCGCGGCCCAGACTACGAGCACGGCGATGCCGAATGTTGTCAATGATCTGACGATCGACAACGAGGCGGGCGTCGTTCTTTCCCAGGAGACGACCGTTGTCGGCGTTCTGTACCTCACCCGCGGTGTATTCGACAACACGATTCCGTTCGTCCTCGGCGAGAACGGACGCGTCGAGGTTGGCGAGGGGTCGCTCGCTGTGGTGGTGTCGACCGACCAGCTCGCCGGCCTTCCAACAGAGTTCAAGCTGCATCAGAACTTCCCCAACCCGTTCGCTACGGCAGCAACCATCCGCTACGACGTACCCAGGACGACACGGGTCTCCATCACCGTCTACGACATGATGGGTCGGCGCGTTATGAAGGTCGTCGACAAGGAGCACGCGCCGGGCACGTACGACGCCGCGCTCGAGGGGCGCAGCCTCGCGAGTGGCGTCTACGTCTACCGGATCGAAGCCGACGGCTTCTCGCAGTCGCGCACCTTTACACTGGCCCGGTAGTGTCGAGCGATTGAGCTTGAGTTAACAAGCCGAACGGCCCCGGTGCCACGCAGGTGCCGGGGCCATTTCGGTAATTGACATCCGCACGACGTGCATTCGTTCTCATCAACACCGAGAAACCGTCCGTGATAATCCGCCTTGTCTTCGCGATTTCGTTCCTGCTGACGCCGTTGGCTCTTGCTCAGGATGAGCCGCTGCCGCTGAATGTCTTCTACGGCGACATCCCGGCCGGCGACAACATCTATTACGTGGCTCCCGACGGCGACGATAATAACGACGGAGCGGAGGATACACCGTTCGCGACCGTACAGCGTGCGATTGAGGACGTGAGACGGGGAGACGTCATCGTGATGCGCGGCGGCGTCTATTATCTGGAGGAGACCCTTCGAATCCAGTCGCCGAGCGGCTTCACCGATGAGATGATCACGTTAACCGCCTATCCGGGCGAAGTGCCTATCCTCGATTTCTCGCGGATGCCGAGAGAGCGCAATAATCACGGCATTCGGCTCAACGCCAACTGGTGGCATGTCATCGGAATTTCCATTCGAAATGCGGCTCATAACGGCATCCGGATGGACGGTAGCTTCAACATACTCGAACAGGTTACTGCCTATAGGAACCATGACTCCGGCATTCATATGGCCGGAGGTGCATCATACAACCTGATCAAGAACAGCGACAGTTTTCATAACTTCAATTATATAACATCGCTCACACCTCGTGTCGGCAACAACGCCGATGGGTTTAGTGCCAAGTTTGATGCGCTTGGACCGGGCAACCGCTACTATGGCTGCCGCGCATGGGAGAACTCAGACGACGGTTTCGATTTCTGGAGGGCGCCGAACACAATCGTGATCGAGAACAGCTGGGCCTTCGGCAACGGCGACGCGTCCGTCTTTGCTGATTACGATTACGACGGCGAGTTTGAAGGCAACGGCAATGGATTTAAACTTGGCGGCGACCTGGTTCATACGCCGCATATCGTTCGCCACAGCCTCGCCTTCGACAACTTCGGATCCAGTGGAAATGCCAAGGGATTCGACTACAATAATAACTGGGGCGCGATGACGCTCGAGCACAACACGGCATACAACAACGGCCGCAATTTCATCTTTCCTGTACCGCCGCCCGAAGGTCAATCGGTTTACATCAATAATCTTAGTGTGCTGCCGAAGAACACCGGTGCTCAGCTTTTTCCGTTCGAGACGGTCGAACACGGCAACAGCTGGCAGTACGACGAGGAAGTGACGGCAGACATGTTCGTCAGTCTCGATACGGAAGCAGCCAAGGGCCCGCGTCAAGAAGACGGTTCGCTGCCGGACATCCCGCTCTTAAAGCCCGTTGACGGCTCCTTCCTCGTCGACGGCGGGGTCAAGATCGGTCGGCCGTTTTACGGGAAGGCTCCGGATATCGGCGCCGTTGAGCTCGTCGATGGTGCCGGGCCGGTTAAGCCATGGAGGGAGGTCGAAGGCGCCGGCGCCGTCGCTGATCTTCGTGTCTTCGCGATGGATGATGCCGAAGCCTGGGGTGTGTCTTCCGAATTCAAGGTTGGCGCTGCGCCATTCGTCGATGATGAGTTGGCCACCATCCTTCACATCGACGAAGGAATCTCGGTCGACACGTGGATCCGGACGGCACAGTCGACTCGCGTGCGCAATTATCTCTTCCCGGCGGCCGACTTTCGCGCGGCGAGTGATTCTTATCTGCTGATTGCGCACGCAGATTCGATACTGGAAAAGCCGGACTGGCTCGCATCATTAGAAGAAACCGGCAGGCGGATCATCATCGACGACGGCGAAGCCGAGCACTCCATGTCGGTGTTCCGAAGGGAGATTGCTGCGGGAGACAGCATAGCACTCGGCAGAAACTCATTCGACGGCACGGCCGCAGCGCCGATGTATCTGGCGATGCTCGGCTCGGTCACGGCCGTTTCGGCTCCGACCGCCGTCACACCCGGCGACATCGAACTCAGACAGAACTTCCCCAATCCGTTCCGGAATTCGACCGCGATCTCGT
>CBFGYX010000162.1:0-4718 GCA_965653075.1 uncultured bacterium | reverse complement strand
TTCGGGAGTTACGGCGGCCAGTCCTCCTCTCTCGGCATGTACACGAACTCGTTGAGTAATCCCCTCCTTTCTTCATCGGCCACCTTACTGGCCATCGAGAGTTCGTGCGACGACACAGCGGCAGCCGTTATCCGCGACAACCGTCTGCGATCATCCGTCGTTTCGTCGCAACTTGTTCATGAGCGCTATGGCGGGGTCGTGCCTGAAGTGGCCTCTCGGGCGCACCAGCGTATGATCGTGGAGACGGTTAACGCGGCGCTCGAACGGGCGGATGCCGGCCGCGATACGCTCGACGCGATCGCCGTGACGCATGGGCCGGGCCTCGCCGGCTCGCTGATGGTGGGCGTCAGTTTTGCGAAGGCGATGGCGCTGGGGCTGGACGTCCCCCTAATCGGCGTCAACCATATCGAAGGGCATATCTATTCCGTGTTCACTGAGCAGGAGGGGCCACGGTATCCGTTTCTGTGCCTCGTGGTCTCGGGTGGTCACACACAGCTGATGCTGGTTGAGGAGCCTCTCAAACACAAGCTCCTTGGCCGCACGCGTGATGATGCAGCCGGCGAGGCGTTTGATAAGATCGCCAAGCTGTTCGGGCTCGAGTATCCCGGCGGGCCCGTCATCGACCGGCTTGCGAAAGCCGGCGACCCAACGTTCCATCGTTTCCCGAGATCTCGGCCGGATCGGTATGACTTCTCATTTTCGGGATTGAAGACATCCGTGCTGTATTATCTGAACGCTATGCCGGAGTCGGAGCGGACTCGAATGGTGAAAGAGCACATGGCCGACCTCTGCGCGTCGGTACAGGAAGCGGTTGTTGAAACGCTCGTCAGTGCAATGAAGGATGCTGTGGATGAAACCGGTGTGGAACACGTTGCGATTGTCGGTGGCGTCAGCGCGAACAGCCGTCTACGCGAGGCGGCGAGCGCCATGGCGGATCAAGTGGATGTGCAGTTGCATGTGCCCCACTCCAGGTACTGCACCGATAATGCGGCGATGATTGCAACGGCTGGTCTGCTTAAATTAGGCCGAGGCGAACGAAGTCCGCTCACCCTCACTCCCGATCCTTCACTTTCGCTGTAGTCATTTTCTGCCACGCGATGTCTGCCTCCTCCGGCCCGACCGACCCAAATCCCCGATCATCAGACTCGACTTCCGACGTAAACGGGGCGGCGGAGATGGAGCCGTGGCGCCGTCGCATTGACGAAATCGATCGGACCGTCTTGCAATTACTGAACGAACGTGCGGCGTGTGCGAATGAAATCGGAGCGATCAAAAACAGACTGGGACTGCCGATCTACGTCCCATCCCGCGAAGAGGACGTGCTGAACAACGTGAGTAACGCAAACGAAGGGCCGCTACCCCGCGAGGCCGTACGCCGCCTGTTCGAACGCATCATCGACGAGACGCGATCGCTCGAGCGCCGCACGTATCAGCCCCCTCGCGACCGCTGAGCATCACCTGTACGAGCAAGGTCACTCGCCAAACCACTGAAGTATGCGCAAGCGCGTTTTTGTAGTCGTCCTGCTCGTTCTCCTCGTTCTTATCGCAGTTGCCGGCCTCAGCGGCGCGTGGATCGTCTTCGGCCCCAACACCTCCGAGCAGGCAGACGATCGAGGCGTCAAGATCCCCCCGGGCAGTTCGTTCGAGAATGTCGTGACCTCCCTTGCGGAGGACGGAATCATTCAATCTGCCACGACGCTCCGGTGGTTCGGCCGTGCGACAGGGTGGGGAGGTCAGGTTAAGGCAGGTTATTACACGATCGACCAAGGCTCGTCGAATTACGACATCCTGAGTAAGCTCCGGCGCGGATTACAGTCGCCGGTGCGCATCACCATCCCGCCCGGAACGCGCCCCGAGGTCATTGCGACGCTGGCCGGCAATGTGATGTACTTCGATGCCGATGAGATGCTCTCGGCGCTGAAGGACTCAACGCTGGCCGCCGAACTCGGCGTCGACACGACGTCGCTCTTCGGATACATGCTGCCCGAGTCGTATGACTTCTACTGGTTAACGAGCGCCGAGGGCGTGATTAGGCGCATCAAGCAATATGCCGATGAGCTTTTTGCACGGGAGATTGCGGAGGGTGCTCGTGAGATGAACCTGTCGATGCACGAGGTCGTCACGTTGGCGTCGATCGTCGAATGGGAGACACACGTTGCGGAAGAGCGGCCGCGGGTTGCGGGCGTCTATCTGAACCGCCTGCGGATCGGGATGCCGCTGCAGGCCGACCCGACGGTGCAGTACGCCGTTATGGCTAATGAAGGAGCGAAACGGCGATTGCTCTTCGTCGATTATGAAATCGAGAGCCCGTATAACACGTACAGAATCGGTGGTCTGCCGCCGGGGCCCATCACAAACCCCTCCGCCGCGTCGCTACGCGCCGTTGCCAATGCCGAGCGCCACGACTACCTCTACTTCGTCGCCACCGGAGACGGCGGGCACATTTTCAGCCGAACGTTTCAGGAGCATGTCAACGCCGCGAATCGCTATCGGCGACTGATGCAGGAGCGGCGGCGCGCGCAACAGCAGTCGCCCGACTCAAACGCCGAATAGATTCGCCCGAAAAGGAAAAGGGCCACCCGATGCCGGCGGCCCTTCCCCTTTCGCGATGCGGCGAACGTTAAAGCTTGACCGTAAATCCGATCGAGAACCGGTTGCGCGTAACCTCCTCCTCCACGATCGGCGCGTTATCGACCGCGTACGGAACGTAGGCATCGTTGAAGCGCTGCTGCGTCCATGCGAAGTCGACGGAGAACTGGTCGGTGAACCGGTAGCCAAGACCTCCCGAGAAGAAGGTCTGTGCACGGTTGGTGGTGCCGCTCGTCAGCACGAGGTCTTCCTGACGTGGGTCGGGCTTGTATGCAAAGCCGCCGCGTAGCGCGAGATCTCCCACCCAGAACTCGGCGCCGATCCGCGTATTCAGTACAGGGTCGTAAACGCGTCGGAGATCACGGTTGAGGTCTTCGAAGTATCCGCGGTTCGTACTCGAACTGAACCGCATCTGCGACCAATCCACGTACTCAGCATCTGCCGAGACGAGCAGACGCGGTGTTTGGTAGGCGATACCGCCTCCGATCCTCCAGGGCGATGAAATGCGATACTCGAAGTCGCCGTCGTACGACTGCGCAAGGCTGCCTCCCGTAAGGAAGAGCGTGGATACCTCTTCCCAATAATATTCAGAGACATTCTGATAGGTAGGCGTCTCGATGCTGATTCCGGCGCGTAGTTCAGGGGTGATGCGGCCCGAAACGCCGAGGCGCGCATTGAAGCCGATGATATCTGCTTCATAACCCTGAATGTACCGGATATCGTCAAGGCCGATCAGCTCGTCACCGCCTACGATGACGATGTAGTCCTCATTGTCGCCGTAGGAGTCGACTTCGTCGAAGATGCTCTCGAAGCGGTAGCTGCCGAACGTCACGTTCGCTGAGAGCCCGACCATCACATTCTCAGCGGCTTCGAACGCACCGCCAAAACTGATTTCGTTCATCCCGCCTTCCTCGATCACTTCACCGCTCTGATGGATGCGCGAGCCGGGGAGAACGGCCGTGTCAAAGATCGGGCAGTTCAGGTCGAGACATTCGGGATAGAATTCGATGGCACCGCCTTCGTAAGCGAGCCACGACAGGTCGCGAAAGAACTCCGGATAGTAGAAGTCGCCGTCTTCGTCGTACCTGATCTCATACTCGTCCGGAAACGGCAGGAAGAAATCGGTTACTGAGTTCGTGTGATTCTCGCCGGCGAAGCTGAACGACCTGTTGAAAGGATTCGTGCGCTGGTAGCTTGCGCCGACCACGAGCGATCCCTGTGCCGTCGGCACTTTATAGAGGTAGGCCAGGTGACCGACGCGCATGTTGGTGAGGCTCTCATCCGAGCGCGTGCTGAAATCCGGTGTCACGAAACGCACATCGTCGCTCGTGATAAGGTTAGTCAGCGATCCCGAAAGGTACGACCCATCCAGATAGCCGAGGCCGGCCGGGTTTGCAAAGAGCGCACCGAAGTCGCCGATGCCTGCGAACCCGCCTGCACCCGCCATGGCAGACATCCGCACACCAACAGCGGGCTCGCGGTCAGAAAGGCGTAGTCCGTCGTCCGCAGTCTGGCCGTTGGCCGCGACAGGTGCCAGCATGACAAGCGCTGCAGCAAGAGTTAACGTTAATCTATAGAGTCGGCTCATCGTCTTGTGTTGAGCAAGTGATCGTTGTCGTGCTGTTCGTGCCGAATGGGCACAAAAAAGGGCCCGCGCGTGGGCACGGGCCCTGGCGCCTGTACTTAAATCAGGCGAAGACCATCATAGTGTCAGCGGCCGCCTCTGCCCGAGCGGCTCGTCGTGCCTGAGCTGCGGGAGGAACTGCCTCGGGATGAGGAGCCAACGCCACCGCGTGAGCCGCCGCTATTGGATGCGGGCCGCGCAGTCGAGCGCGAGCTCCCACGATTTGACGAGGGCCGGGCCGTGGAACGCGATCCACCACTTGAGCTTGGCGCCGGACGTGCGGCGGGCTGACGGCTCGTATTGGCCGGGCGCGTTGTTGTGCCGCTGCTCGAGCTTCGTCTGCCATTGATCACGCCACGCAGGACTTCCCGTGCCGATGGCCGGGAAGATTCACTGGCCCGCGTCGCCGGAGCTGCGGGAGGAACTGCCTCGGGATGAGGAGCCAACGCTACCGCGTGAGCCGCCGCTATTGGATGCGGGCCGCGCAGTCGAGCGCGAGCTCCCA
>CBFGYX010000161.1:0-4719 GCA_965653075.1 uncultured bacterium | reverse complement strand
CCGAAGAAGAGTCCGACGGCCGCCGACACGCCTACGGCGGCGAGCATCGCCCCGGTCGAGAAAAGCGCGGGCCAGCCGGCGTACGAGGCAATGATCTCGGTGGCGGCGAAGCCGACGAAGATCCCGCCGAGTCCGCCGATGAGGCACAGGATGACGGCCTCGATCAGGAACTGCAGCATCACATCCGGGCCGCGTGCGCCCATGGCGAGGCGAAGGCCGACCTCACGCGTGCGCTCCGTCACGCTCACCATCATCACATTCATGATGCCGATGCCGCCGACGAAGAGTGATATCCCGGCGATCGAGGCGAGCAGCCACGTCATCACCCGCGACGTCTCGGTGGCCGCTTCGGCGACCTCCGCCTGCGTCTGAATCGTGAAGTCATTCTCCTGATCGGGCGACAGCCGGTGCCGCTCGCGCAAGAGGTCGATCATCTTCGCGCGGGCTATGTCCATCGAGTTGTCGTCAAACACCTGCACGTTGATGACCATCGCGTGCGTCCGGCCGGAGATCCGCTGAAAGCCCGTCGTGTACGGTACGATGATGATATCGTCCTGGACGGATCCCATGAGCGACATCCCCTTCTCGGCGAGGACGCCGATGATTGTCAGCGGAAGCCCATGTACCCGGATCGTTTCACCGATCGGGTCGGCGCCCTCGAAGAGTTCCTCCACGATCGTCTGCCCGACGACGGCCACGAGCGCCGCGCGGTCCACGTCTTCTTCGGTGAACATCTCACCGCTTTCGATGGGCCACTGGCGGATCTGGAGGTAATCGTGCGACTGCCCATAGATGCGCGTGAACCAGTTGCGATTGCCGTAAACGACAACGCGTTGAGAGCGGACCTCCGGGCTGGCGGCGATGACTTCCGGGATTTCATCGCGAAGTGCCCTCGCATCCTGCGTCGTAAGCGTGTTGGCGCTGCCTCCTCCGATACTGACGCCGCCGAGCTGACGCGCACCGGGGAAGACGAGCACCACGTTCTGACCGAGCCGGTTGACCTGCTCCTCGACCTCCGCACGTGCACCCTGGCCGAGGCCCACCATGGTGATGACGGCGCCGACGCCGATGATGATGCCGAGCGCGGTAAGCAGCGCCCGCATCAGATTGCGCCTGAGCGCGCGCAACGCGACGTATGGAACGGCACTCCACTTCATGGCGAGACCTCGCGTTCGGTTTCCGTCTCCATCTCATCGGTCCAGCCGGCGAGTGCTGCGGCGGCATCCTGCTGATCGACCGCTTGGTCGCTCCTGATCAGACCGTCGCGCAATGTGACGATCCGCCGTGCAAAACGCGCGATGTCCGGCTCGTGCGTTACCATCAGAATGGTCAGGCCGCTGCGATTGAGGCGTTGCAAGAGGTCGATCACCTCGAGGCTCGTCCGGCTGTCGAGGTTGCCGGTCGGTTCGTCGGCCAGCAGGATCCGCGGCTCCGTCACAAGTGCCCGCGCGATGGCGACTCGCTGCTTCTGTCCGCCGGATAGTTGACTCAGCGTATGATCGAGGCGGTCGCCGAGCCCGACGTCCTCGAGCGCGGTGCGTGCCCGTTCGTGGATCTCTTTCCACGTCAGCGCCTGCTCGCGTTAGAGAAGCGGAAGCTCGACGTTCTCGAGCGCGGACGTCCGCGGCAACAGATGAAACGCCTGGAAGACGAATCCGATCGTGCGATTCCTGATGCCCGCGAGGCGGCCGGGCGGCAAAGCAGACACGTCTTCGCCATTAAGATAATAACTTCCTGATGTGGGACGGTCGAGGCACCCGAGGGTGTTCATCATTGTCGACTTTCCCGAGCCGCTTTTGCCCATGATGGCGACAAACTCGCCCTCCTCGACATCCAGATCGATCCCGCGCAGCGCCTGTACCGACACCGAGCCGGAGTCGTACACCCGCGTCACATCTTTGAGCTGAACAACCGGCATCCAATCAAAAAAGACATATGAGGAACGGCGCGGTCAGTACCCGATCAGTACTGTGCCTGGCTTCCGGAAATCAGGCTCCGCCGCCCGCCGCCGCCATCGGTCTGCAGCGACAGCCCGACGGCAAGCGAGTCCCCCGCTTGCAGTCCGTCGATGATCTCCGTGTACACGCCGTCACTGAGGCCAGGCGTCACCGCGGATGCCGACAACATCCCGTTATGGACGAGGTAGACGCGCCCCTCGCCGGCACGATCCGCCGGATCCGGCGGCCTGATCGCATCGGGAAGCCGCGCCCGCAGCGCCGGGTTGCGGACCCGCAGCACATTCCGGCGCTCAGCCGTGATGATGGAGACCTCCGCCGTCATGCCGGGCTTGAGCAGCAGCTCGTCGTTATCCACCGCAATGATCGTTTCGTAATGGACGACGTTGTCCTCGACGACGGGCGCATTCCGCACCTGAACGACCGTCCCGCTGAACTCGCGGCCGCCTCGAAGGTCGACGGCTCGATCCGGGCGATGACCTGTCCGCGCCGCACCGTGCTGTTAAAGTCAGCCGTCGCCTGGTCGACGATGCCCGAAACCTGGCTGCCGACGATCACGGTCTGCAGCGGCTGGATGGATCCATGGGCGATAACCCGCTGCGAGACATCGCCGTACTCGACGGTCTCAACCTGTAGCGGGGGCAATCCGCGGCCACCGGCGGCGCGCTGCGAGACACCGTACCACGCCGCGAAAACGAAGACTGGGATGAAGAGGAGAAATAATTTGCCGCGCTTCATTAACAAACGCCCGGAAGGCGCGGGATACATGACGAATCAGTTACGAACCAGGAGGTACGACAACGACGATTGCATGGCTGTTCCGAAGGGGAGGAGGAGTCCGCAGCAGATCCCTCCCAAGCAATTTCCCGAGGGTGGAGATCGATGAGTGAACACTTGGGCCCATTCCAGTATTGCAACCATTATGGAACCAGAACGGGGAACCGCAATAGGCATTGACTAATCTTTGTCTTCGCTCTTCTTCAGATCCTGCAATACTAATCAGCAGAACTAACGATGGCTTCGCTCACGCTCAAGCAGATCCCAGATGAAGTGATGGAACGCCTCCGCAGCCTGGCCGAGAAGGAGCGCCGAAGCCTGAACCAGCAAGCCATCCTGCTACTCGAAAACGCTCTGGAAGAGCAGCGGCCGAGCTTTACTGAAGCCTACGACGCATTCCTACGCAAGTATGGCGCGTCTCCATTTACCGATGCGGAAGTCGATGCCGTATTCGAAGGGGTGCGCGACCAGGGATCCGGGAGGCCCTCTCCCTTCGAGGAGGATGAGGCGGGTGGATGATTCGTTACCTTCTCGACAGCAACATCGTCTCGGAGCCTATCCGGACTCGACCGGACCCCGTGGTGCAGGCCCGCTACCGGGCCCATGCCGGCGAGATGGCTATTGCCACCATCGTGTGGCACGAACTGCTCTACGGGGTGGAGCGGCTGGTGCCAGGGCGGAAGCGGGAATTCTTGTCCCACTACCTCCTCGACGTGGTGCGCCTGTCTATGCCGATTCTTCCATTCGATACCGGCGCGGCCGAGTGGCTGGCCCACGAGCGTGCCCGTCTGTCCGCCCTGGGACGCCCACGCCCGTTTCCTGACGGCATGATCGCGGCCGTGGCCGCCACGCGCGGGCTCATCCTGGTCACGCGGAATACGAACGACTTTTCAGGCTTTGCCGGCCTTCATACTGAAAACTGGTTTGTGGAGTGAATGAGCGGTTGGCCATTGGTGCCGCTCTTTCTCTGCGTCCGAAGCTGCGTCCGAAGAGACGACGAACGTGCCGATGGGCAGCGCGGTGTGCATCTTCGTCCCGGCGCACAAGCGTGACCGCCGGCACGGCCGAACCCGGTTCCCCCAAAACCCGAACACTACGGCCGCCTGAAACCTCCGGCATGGCGGATGGCGCGCATCCCCAGGAAGAGCGGGATCTCACGATCCACGCGGAGCTGAGCGGTCGGCGGAGCCATCCGTCGGCTCGTCAGGCGTAGCGATCTCCGCGAAGCGATCGGTTGGTCGCGTGGAATTGGTGCTGGTACCCTTTAGAATACGGACAGGGACGGCGGGTTTCAAGGCGAGGGAAGTGGAACGTAGAGCGCCCTCGTCGTGACATCAGAACATCGTCGCCTTCCCGGTATTTTATTGCGCATCATGCTCAATCAGACTGCTCCTGTCCTGATGCGACCCGTCTCTTGTCTGCTTCTGTTCGTTGTCTTGTCATTCTCGCTCGCCTGTTCTCCCGGTGAAGACGACGGCGCAACGCCTTCTCGCGAGACCGCCTTCGTCGGCGCCACCGTCTGGACCGGCGGATCGGCCGAGCCTATTCAGAACGCCGTGATGCTCGTACGGGATGGCCGGGTGAGGGCGGTGCTTCCGGCGGCCGAGTACGAGGTGCCGGAGGGCGCTGAGGTCGTCGACCTCTCGGGGCGCTTCGTGGTGCCTGGCCTCATCAACGCGCACGGTCATGTGGGGATGGCGCGCGGGCTCGAGACGGGCCCGGCGGTTCATTCTGAAGAGAACGTGCGCGAGCAGCTTCGCCTGTATGCCCGCTACGGCGTCACGAGCGTTGTGAGCCTGGGCGATGAGCCGCCGCACGCCTTTGCCGTTCGCGACGCGATGGATCCGGCCGACCCCGGCATGGCGCGCGTCTGGATCGCAGTCGATGTGGTGCAAGGCTTCGACGAGGAAGACGTCCGGCAGCAGGTTCGTGAGCGCGCCGATGAAAATGCCGACTGGACGAAGATCCGCGTCGACGATCAGCTCGG
>CBFGYX010000160.1:0-4738 GCA_965653075.1 uncultured bacterium | reverse complement strand
ATGCCGTACAGGCGGCAGAAATATTTTGCAGATCAAGCCTGCCCCATACTTGATGTGGGGGCGTCCGACGAGCCGCGAATGAGGCGTACAATCGTACGTCGCAGAGCTTGCCCCGGACCTGATCCGGGGGAGCGGTGAGGAAGGACAACGCCGAGATGCGGAATATTTCAACGGCCAGCTAAGCATTCGGCAACACCGTCCATCACCAATACAATCAATTACCAACGCATATCTACCCGTACATCGATCTCGAGCTGACTTATGCCGATAGAATTCGATCAGGAAATCAAACGGCCCGACAGACCTGAAGTCGTGGTCATTACGGGCGCCACCGCGGGCGTGGGTCGAGCCGTTGCGCACGCATTCGCGCGGCGCGGCGCTCATATCGGGCTTCTGGCACGCGGCGCTGAGCGCCTCGAGGCCACCCGGCGAGAAGTCGAACAACTGGGCGGCCGGGCCATCGGCATCCCCACCGACGTAGCCGACGCCCGGCGTGTGGAGTCGGCCGCAACTGCCGTCGAAGAGGCCTTTGGGCCGATCGACACCTGGGTAAACAACGCCATGACGTCCGTCTTTGCCGAGTTTATCGACATCGAGCCCGATGAGTACCAGCGCGTGACGGATGTCTGCTATCACGGCACAGTGAACGGCACAAGGGCCGCGCTTAAACGGATGCTGCCGCGAGACCGAGGCAGCATCGTACTGGTCGGGTCGGCGCTTGCCTATCGCGGCATCCCGCTGCAATCGGCCTACTGCGGCGCCAAGCATGGCGTGCAGGGAATGTTCGACTCGATCCGCGCCGAACTCCATCACCGCGACTCCCGTGTTCACATCACGATGGTGCAGCTACCGGCCGTCAACACGCCTCAATTCTCATGGGTGCGGAGCAAGCTCCCCAATCGCTCGCAGCCCGTGCCGCCGATTTTCCAGCCCGAAGTCGCAGCAAAAGCTGTGGTCTGGGCCGCACATCACAGGCGGCGCGAGCTGTTCGTCGGGTGGCCGTCGGTCAAAGCCATCGTCGGCAACAAGGCGGCACCCGCTATCGCCGACCGCGTACTCGGTGAGTCCGGCTACGAAGATCAGATGCTCGACGAACCCGCGGGAGACCGCCCCGACAACCTGTTCGAGCCGTTTCCGGGCGATCCCGGCACGCACGGCGCCTTCGACCATCGATCAAAATCCTCAAGCGTTCAACTCGCGATATCGCTGAAACGCCGCTGGATCATGCTCGGCGCACTCGGCCTCGCCGCCGTTCTCGGCTCGATGGCCGCCGCCCGCCGCTGACTTATTTTCTTGTAATGACAGATACATCCCGGACCGATCCCCACCACGGACAACCCACTGCGACGCACGGCCCGGCGCCCGCCGACGCTGCGGGCGGAGTCATCGCCGTCCACGGACGCGGCTCTACAGCCGATAACATTCTGCTGCTCTCAAATGTCGTCCCCCGGCATGACCTCGCGTGGATCGCGCCACAGGCCGCCGGCAACACGTGGTACCCGCACAGCTTTCTGGCACCGCTCGAGCAGAACGAGCCGTGGCTCAGCTCGGCGCTCAGCCGTCTTGCCGATGCCGTGGCTCAGCTCGAAGCCGACCTACCTGCCGAGAAAATCGTGCTGATTGGATTTTCGCAGGGCGCGTGTCTGGCGTCCGAGTTCGTCGCCCGCAACCCGCGGCGCTACGGCGGACTCGTCGTGTTTAGCGGCGGGCTCATCGGCAGCGGCCAGGGCCACGGCACGCCGCCCGACGACAAGCTGTTCGATTACGACGGCTCGCTCGACGGCACGCCGGTATTCCTCGGCTGCAGCGATGTCGACCCACACATCCCCGCGCCCCGCGTCGAAATCTCCGCGCAAACGCTCGATGCCATGGGCGCCGACGTCACCGCGCGCCTCTACCCCGGCGCCGGGCACGACATCAACGACGACGAGGTCAAACAAATGCGCGGCATTCTCACCGCGCTGTAAACCTGCCGGCGTTGATCAAATCGCCCCGCATCAAGCTCGATGCGGGTTGCGAGGTTGCTTCGGTGTGTTTTTGGGGGAGTAACCGGGCAACGCCCCGCTGCGCATTACACTTTTGCGCCGGTAGAATGGGTGTGAGATGCCGCGCCCGCCACGCTCTTGCGTCGAGCGCCGGACGCAAGGCCTCACCTTTTCCTCGCCACCGTGACGCCATCCGCAATCGGGATGATGCACGAATCCACGCGTATGTCTTCACTCACGCGGCGGTTCAACTCGCGCGTGGCAACGGTCGCCTCATCATTAGCCGATGCGTCGGCAACGTTGCCGTTGCGGAAGACGTTGTCTATGAGCACCACGCCTCCGGGCCGAAGCAGCTCCATCACCAACTCGTAGTACTCGGGGTAAGCCGTCTTGTCGGCATCGATGAACGCGAAGTCGACTTTGCCGCGATACCCTTCGTCGAGCAGCTTCGGCAGATTCTCGAGCGCGGGCCCCAGCCGCACGTCGATCTTGTCGGCTACACCCGCATCCTCCCAGTAACCCTTTGCGATCTCGGCGTACTCAGCGTTGATTTCGAAGGCGAACAGACGGCCGTCGTCGGGCAAGGCGCGCGCCACGGCAAGCGCAGAGTAGCCCGTGAAGACACCGATTTCCAGCGCGATCCGGGCATTGACCATGCGAGCGAACACCGACATCATCTGCGCCTGCTCGGGTGCAATCTGAAGATGCGCATTCGGCATGCGGCCGGTGTCCTCGCGGAGCCGCTGCTCGACCTCGCCGTCCTTGACGGCATGCGCGACGATGTACGATTGGATGGCGTCAGATAATCCGGCTGTAGTTCGCGACATAGTCGGCTTCTAAAAATTGATGACTCTCGTGAGGCAGGAAGCTGTGAGCGGTGAGCATTGAGCTTTGAGCTCACGGCTTCAAGCTTTGGGCTTTGAGCACTGGGCTCTGAGCTTAAAGCTCAGGGCTGTGGGCTTAAAGCTAAAGTTATAGGCTCTGAGCATTCAGCATTGGGCTCACGACTTAAGGCTTAAGATCCACGCTCACGGCTCAAGGCTCAGGGCTCACCGCTCAAAGCTCAAAGCTCAAAGCTCACCGCTCACGACTCACCCCTCAAAGCTCACCGCCCATCCCTCACCCCTCAAAACTCCGGGCTCACCTACCACCGCTCACAGCTCAACCGCTCAAAGCTCACCGCCCGTCCCTCACCGCTCAAAGCTCACCGCTCACGACTCACCGCTCAAAGCTCACCCCTCACCGCTCCCCTAAGCTCAGTCGAGGTCGGCTGGATAGGCGCCGTCCTCGCCGTGGACCTCGCGGCCGGAGACCGGCGGATTGAAGACGCAGACCATGCGCATGTGGCTTCCTTTGTTGGCGCGCAGGATGTGCTTGTCGTGCTGGTCGAGCGCGTAGATAGTGAAGGCCTCCAAGGGGTAGACCTTGCCGTCTGCCACGGTTTCAATCTCGCCCTGGCCTTCGATCAAATAAACGGCTTCCAGGTGGTTCTTATAGTGCATGTGCAGCTCGGCACCTTCCTTGATGACGGTGTCGTGTACCGAATAGCCCATGCCGGCATCCTTGAGCAGCAACCGTCGGCTGTTCCAGCCGTCGGTGTCTACATCGTCCTTCGTGCCGATGATGTCTGCGAGTCGTTTGACGATCACTTGATTCTCCTTACTAATAGTCGATTCGCTGTCACGCGGCCACGAGTTCTTCCACAGCCTCGCCGGCCACCTTACTGACGGCCTCTTCGATGATGCTCAATCCCTTTTCAAGGTCTTCATCAGAGATGGTCAGCGGCGGCAGCAGTTTGAGCACCTGGTCGTCGATACCAGCGGTTTCGATGACCAGGCCAAGCTCGAAGCATTCGGCCGAAGCCTTGCTCGCCAGTTCGGCATCATCAAAGGCGATGCCCTGAATGAGGCCTCGCCCGCGGCGCACAGCGGGTGCCGGAATGCGGTCGACCAACGCGTCGAGCCGTGCTTCGACAAGTTCTGCCTTGCGCTCAACTTCGTTGCTCAGCTCGTCGTTGACCCAGTAGTCCAGGGCCCGGGTGGCGGTCACCATGGCCAGGTTGTGGCCGCGGAATGTGCCGTTGTGTTCGCCGGGCTGCCACTGGTCATGCTCGGGCTTGAACAGCGTCAGTGCGAACGGCAGACCAAACCCGCTCAGGGATTTCGACAGACAGATGATGTCGGGCTGAATGCCGGCCGGCTCGAAGCTGAAGAACGGTCCGGTGCGGCCACAGCCCACCTGGATGTCGTCCACGATCAGCAGTACGCCGTGGCGCTTGCAGATGCTTTCCAGTTCCCTGAGCCACTCCATGCGCGCGACATTAATGCCGCCTTCGGCCTGAACGGTTTCGACGATGACAGCGGCAGGTTTGTCAATGCCGGAGCCTTCATCACCAAGCATCTGTTGCAGCAGATCCAGGCTGTGATCGCTGCCCTCCTCCAGGTAGCCGTCGAATAGCATTTGCGAGGTGTGGGCGAGCGGCACACCGGCACCCGCGCGTTTCATGGCGTTGCCGGTAACCGACAGCGCGCCGAGCGTCATGCCGTGGAAGCCGTTGGTGAACGATATTACGTTCTGGCGGCCGGTAACCTTCCGGGCCAGCTTCAGCGCGGTTTCAACGGCGTTGGTGCCGGTCGGACCCGGAAACTGAACCGTGTAGGTCATGTTGCGCGGCTTGAGGATGACCTCCTCGAAGCGCTCTAAAAAGCGTGCGCGGGCGCTGGTGGCCATGTCCAGGCTATGGACGATGTGGT
>CBFGYX010000159.1:0-4742 GCA_965653075.1 uncultured bacterium | reverse complement strand
CTCAAAGCTCACCGCTCACAGCACAACGCTCAAAGCTCACTGCTTAGCGCCCATAGCTCACAGCTCAATTCTCATTGCTCACCGCTCACAGCTCAACGCTCAAAGCTCACTGCTCATCGCTCACAGCTCACAGCTCACAGCTCACAGCTCACAGCCCGCGTCAACGAAGCAACTCAAGCCGGCCGTCTCGATATCCAAAGACGTAAAGTGCCTGGTTCACGTTACCGTTGCTGAAGTCGATGCGCGTGCCGAGGCCCTGGTACGAGATGTCGTGATGCAGGATGTCGTGCAGATCTGCTCTGGGATTGTCGAGTCGGCGGCTGAGTACATAGGTCGTGACGTCGTAGCCGGTGTAGGCGGGCCTGTCGGGGGCGACCCCGGCGAAGTCGCGAAAGGCATCGTCGAAGCGGCGGACCCCGTCGGAGCGGCTGTCGACGTAGAAGTCGGTGGCGTAGGTAGTCTGATACCGCGAAAGCTCGTCGCGAGGTGGCAGGTCGTGCCAGCCGTCGGACCCCAGGATCATCGGCTGAGACCCGGCCTCCGACAACCCGCGCAGGAGCGACTGCGCCTGGCTGGTCGAGTTGGTACCGGCCAGCGCCACATATACGGCCTCGACCTGTGCAAGCGTATCCGCCCCTACGAGGTGCTCGATCTCGGCCCACGCCGCATTGGATTCGACCAGTTCATAGAATGCCACCTCGATGCCCCGCTGCAGCAGTTCATCCTGGAAGCCTTCAGCCATTTGCTCGGCCACCTGATCGTGCAGCCGTGCCGCCACACCGAAGCGCGTGAGTCCGTCTCTCATCGCCTGGCGGGCCATGAATCGGCCTCGGGCGCTTAGCGGCGGATTCGCCTGAAACACGTATCGCCGCCCTGCCGCCACATCTTCGTCGGTGGCGAGGGGTGTGATGAGCGTCACGCCTCTGCGTTCGGCTTCATCGGCGGCGGCCTTGGCTTCGTCGCTGAAGATGGGGCCGATGATGACGTCGACGTTCTCGCGCGCAAGATCAGCCACGGCTTCGCGTGCCGTGGTGGGGTCGTTGTGCGAATCGCGGAAGATCATGCGGACGGGCCGCACGTCGCCCGACGTTCGGTTGTGCGCGTCGACTGCGATGCGGATGCCGTTGAAGAGCGACTGCGTGACCGGGTTGGCACCCGTCATCGGGAGGACCACGCCAAGCTGGATGGTGGGAAGGCGGCGCTCCTGTTCGCGTTGCTGCTCGCTCGCAAATCCGCGTACACGCCGCACTTCGTCCACGTACCGGCTGGTGCCGTACCGGCGCAAGAAGCTGTCGGCCAGTTCGACGGTATGCTCATAGCGCCCCTGCCGGTACAACGCCTTGATGGCCATCGCTTCGGCCGCCGTCGTGACGCGGTTGAACTCATGTCCGTCGATGACGAGCCGAAGCCGCCGATAGGCCATCCCGTAATCGCCCGCCTCGTACGCATCGACTCCCTGGCGGAAGATCGACTCGGCCTCTTCGATCACCGGCACCGACCCGGCCGTCACCTGAGCCGCAGCCGAAGGCACCATCCCCAAAACAACAACCAGCGCGAGGACGATCGCTGCGAATGATCTCGGCACGTTGATCCAGCTCCCTGAATTCATTACTTCCATTCGATTAGTGACTCGGCGCTAAGGCGAGCCTTCTCTGCGTTTTGAACCAGTGGGAAACTACGGATATGCCGGATATCGTAATGCATCAATCAGGTACTTCAGCCCGAGGCTCCGCCGCCACTTCACGGAAGCGTTCCAAAGATTATGCCGAGCGCGATTCGTCTTACGCCTGCATGAGCAGGAAAGGAGAGCCATGGCCGGAATCCGAGGAGCGAGGCGAGGAGGACTGGATGAAATATCCGCCCGAGAGCGCGCTCCACGTTGCAGGTAGAACGGCGTGATACGGCGCCGCGGTCAATTCAGGCATTCGTCGACGGGCCTTGACTATTTCGCGTGACCGTGGGATTGCGATCAGGAAGCAAGGACGAAGCTGTCGATGCCTTGAGGCGCCGTGGCGTTTCACTCCCACTCGATGGTGGCCGGCGGCTTTGAGCTGATGTCGTACACCACGCGGTTGATGCCGCGGATCTCATTCACGATGCGGTTCGACACCCTGGCAAGAAAGTCGTACGGGAGCTGGGCCCAATCGGCCGTCATGCCGTCGACGCTCGTCACGGCGCGGAGCGAGCACACGTTTTCGTAGGTGCGTTCATCCCCCATCACACCCACGGTCTTCACCGGCAGCAGCACCGAAAACGCCTGCCACACCTCGTCGTACAGTCCCGACGACTTCAATTCTTCGATAAAGACGGAATCAGCTTCACGCAGAATCGCGAGCTCGTCGCGCGTGATGGGACCGATGATGCGGATGCCGAGGCCCGGGCCGGGGAACGGATGCCGCGCAATCATGGCTTTGGGCAGACCGAGCAGCAGCCCTATCTCCCGAACTTCGTCTTTGAACAGCTCACGGAAAGGCTCGAGGATCTCGAAGTTGAGCTTCTCCGGCAGTCCACCAACATTGTGGTGCGACTTGATCGTAGCCGATGGGCCCTTGAAGGAGACGCTTTCGATCACATCCGGATAAAGCGTTCCCTGCGCCAGAAAATGCGGGCGCTGACCGAGTTCTTCGGTAATCTCGCCGGTCGTGGCGTCGAACACCTCTACGAAGGTATTACCGATGATCTTCCGCTTGGTCTCCGGATCTTCGACCCCGGCGAGCCGGTCGAGGAAGAGGTCTGTGGCGTCGACTGCTTTCAGACGGATCTGATAGTTCTCGCGGAAGGTCTCCTGCACCTGCTCCCATTCGCCTTTCCGGAGGAGACCGTTGTTGACGAAGATGCAGGTGAGCTGATCTCCGATCGCTTCGTGGAGCAGCACAGCGGCAACCGAACTGTCGACACCGCCCGAGAGGCCGAGGATCACGTGGCGGTCGCCCACCTGCTCGCGGATCTGCGCCGTCTTCTCCTCGATGAACGACGCAGAGGTCCAGTCTCCACGGCAGCCGCAAATATGATGGCTGAAGTTCTCGAGGATGCGGCGGCCTTCGTCGGTATGGACGACCTCAGGATGAAACTGCACGCCGTAATACGGGCGCGTCTTCGAGCGCACGGCCGCGATCGGCGCGTTGTCCGTCCGCGCGATGATTTCGAACTCTTCCGGCAACTCAGTCAGATGGTCGCCGTGGCTCATCCACACATTCGACTCGCCGATGCCACGGAGCAGGTCGGCGTCGTCTTCCACACGCAGTCGGGCTCGGCCGAACTCACGGCGGGTGGCTCTCTCCACACTTCCGCCCAGGTGGTACGCCATCGCCTGCAGGCCATAACAGACCCCGAGTATCGGCGTCGGTGAGCCGTCGCGGCGGCGGAGTTCGAGCAGCGCCGCGTCGAGCTGCGGTGCCTCGGTATCGTAGACCGAACACGGACCGCCCGACAGGATGATGCCCATCGGATTCATCGCCGCGATTTCGTCAGCCGGCGTGGTGCAGGGGTGGATCTCACTGTAGACGCCCGACTCGCGCACGCGCCGCGCGATCAACTGCGTGTACTGCGAACCGTAGTCAAGAATGACGATGACTTCGTGCATGCGGCCGCCGGTGGTGATAATGGTGTCTGGGGATGTGTGCGATGGGCGAAACGGGAGGAGAGCCGCCATCCACATCCCCCACTAAAACAGAATGAATGATGGGATGAAGCGCTTAGCCGACCATCGCCGCGTAGTCGCCGGCCGACATCATCTGATCGATTTCGGATGCGTCGTTCACCTTCACCTTGATCATCCATCCCTCGCCGTACGGATCGTCGTTGACGAGCTCCGGATTGGCGTCGAGCGCTTCGTTGACCTCGATGATCTCGCCGGAGACAGGCATGAAGAGCTCCGACACCGTCTTGACGGCCTCGACGGTTCCGAACACGCTCTCCTTGTCGAGAGCTGAACCCACGGCTTCAAGTTCGACGAACACCACGTCGCCAAGCTCGCCCTGGGCATAATCGGTGATGCCGATCGTGGCCACATCGCCATCCAGCTTGAGCCATTCATGATCGGAGGAGTAGCGGAGTTGTTCGGGGAAGCTCATGTCGATTCTCGGTCAGGCTCCGGCAACTACTCGTCGGCAGGATTGCGGAGCGTGAAGGTTTCCAGGAAATGCGTGTCGAAGTCTCCGGCGCGAAAACGTTCGTCCTGCAGCAATTGCTGGTGGAATGGGATCGTCGTACGGACGCCCTCGACCACGAACTCGTCCAACGCGCGGATCATCTTGGCGATGGCCAGCTCACGCGTGGGCGCACGCGAGATGAGCTTCGCGATCATCGAGTCGTAGTGCTGGGGAATGCGATAGCCCGTATAAACGTGCGTGTCTATGCGGATGCCGTGGCCGCCCGGCGGATGGAACGCCGTGATGACACCCGGCGACGGCGCGAATTTGCGGAACGGATCTTCGGCGTTGATGCGACACTCGATGGAGTGGCCTTCAAGCTTTACATCCTGAGCCTCGATCTCCATGCCGTTGGCCACACGGATCTGCTGCTCGATCAAGTCGAAGCCCGTCACTTCTTCCGTCACCGGATGCTCGACCTGAATCCGCGTATTCATCTCCATAAAGTAGAAGTCGCCGTGCTTGTCGAGTAGAAACTCGATCGTGCCCGCGCCTTCGTAATTGACGGATTTAGCACCGCGCACGGCCGCTTCACCCATCCGCTGCCGCAGTTCTTCGTTGACCGCCGGCGAGGGCGACTCTTCCAAAAGC
>CBFGYX010000158.1:0-4764 GCA_965653075.1 uncultured bacterium | reverse complement strand
GGAAGGAGATCTGCAACTCGTTCAGCGAACTCAACGAGATCCATCATCCACCGGTAGTCCTTATAGGCTACGTAGAGTTCCATCATCGTGAACTCCGGGTTGTGGAACCGGCTGAGCCCTTCGTTGCGGAAGTCTTTTGAGATCTCGTAGACGCCGTCGAACCCACCCACAATGAGGCGCTTGAGGTACAGCTCGTCTGCGATGCGCAGGTAGAGCGGCATGTCGAGCGCGTTGTGATGCGTGACAAACGGCCGCGCAGATGCACCGCCGTAGACGGGCTGCAGCACCGGCGTCTCGACCTCGAGGTAGCCGCGGTCGTCGAGGAAGCGGCGCATGGTCGTGATGATCTGCGCGCGCTTGCGAAAGACCTCGCGCACTTCGGGATGCAGAATCAGGTCGACGTAGCGCCGGCGATAGCGGAATTCCTTATCTGTGACCTCGTTAAAGGTGCGGTCCTCGGTTTCCTTGACGATCGGCAGTGGCCGAAGCGACTTGGTCAGAAGCTCGAGCCGCTCGGCGTGTATTGTGACCTCGCCGAGTTTGGTCTTGAAGGCGAAACCTTCGATGCCGACGATATCGCCGATGTCAAACAGCTTCTTGAACGCATTATTGTAGAAGCCTTCGGGAAGGTCGTCTCGCCGCACGTACACCTGAACCGTGCCCGACGCATCCTGCAGGTCGAAGAAGGCGGCCTTGCCCATGACGCGCTTCGACATCATGCGGCCGGCCATCGACACGCGCCACGCCTTGGTGCCGTCTTCGCTCGGGCCATGTTTGTCTACATCGTAATTCGAGACGACATCGTCGGCGTACGTGTCGACGTGCCACTCGTGGGGATACGGCTCGATGCCGGCTTCGCGGAGAGCGGTGAGTTCTTCGCGGCGGCGGATTTCCTGCTCGGAAAGCTGACGGCTCATGATAACGGGTGTGAAAACGTCTGCGGCTCTATCTCCATACTCGCGTCCGCAAGCATGGAGGCACGTTGCAATGAGGCCGCCGTTCCGGTATTGGAGGCGAATTTCAGGCGGAGAGCGCCGGCCAAACCGTGCTGATCGATTATTCGACCGCTCGGATGGACATCGGCACCGGCGTGAGCGGACGATCCATTAACGGCGGAAGCGCGGGCCGTTCGAGGCTGTTCGGTGTAGGAACCGCGGCGAGGCTATCGAGCACGTCGAAGCCGTCGATGAGCTGACCGAAGACGACGTACTGCATGTCGAGAAACGGCGCGCCACCTTCAGTGCGGTAGATATTGCGTTCTTCGGCGGTATATGCGAACGTCGTATCGTTGGTGGCACTTCGGATGCGCCGTTCAACCTCGTCGAGCTCGGCATCGTCGAACGTGCGGCCATGCACAATGTAAAACTGGCTGCCGCTTGATTTGCGCTCCGGGTTCTGCGCATCGCCCTGACGCGCGGAGGCAACGGCTCCGCGGCGGTGAATCAGATTGCGATGGAACTCGGCTTCGAGTTCGTAACCGGGCCCGCCGCCGCCTACCTTCAGCGGATCGTCGGCATCGCGCGAGAGTGGGTCTCCGCCCTGAATCATGAACCCGTTGATGATTCGATGGAAGAGCGTGCCGTCGTAAAAACCCTCGGCTACAAGCGTCCGAAAGTTATCGCGGTGCCCCGGTGTCTCATCGGCGAGCCGAATTCGCATCGTGCCGTAATCGGTCGAAATCTCAAATACGGATGGCTCGTCTTGCCGATCGACCGGTAGATGCGTGGCCGCGGCGCCGGCGACGAGCACGACGAGGGCGAGTAGTACGATTCTCATAGCCAGGGATAGGGTTCGTCGAGTTCGGCTCGAAAATACTCAAGAACCGCCGACTTCAGCACAATCTCCTGGTCGTCAATATCCATTTCGCCGACGGGATCGATCATTCGCTCCCAGATCCACATGCCGTTGGCCTCCATCCCTACGCGCTCGTAAGCGCCGATCGCCGCCATCACGCAGTAGGTCCCCTCCATGATGACGTTTTCCTTGATGTCGCGATCGAGCTCAGGCTCGAAGCCACGGCCGCGCGATTGAATTCCGACGAGGAAGAGAATCGCTTCGAGGGTGATTTCGCGATCATACTCGCGCTCGAGCCACTCGATCAGTTGCTGCCATTCGCGGTGATGATCGGGACCGAAGGCTGCGACGCGTTCTTCGAACGGGTGTCGCTCGCCCGTTCCGTCACTCACGACATCCATTCCTCGGCCTCGATAACCAACTCTGCGTGATGCTTGTGCAGAAGTCTGACGATGACTCCGGCCACCCGGCGCACGTCGGTACCTCGAGGCTGATTGCCGACGAGTGAGACCATGTTCTCGGTGGCTCGCTCTAGTTCCTGAATGGCCTCCGAGAGCGCAAACCACCAACGTGAGTCCTCGGTATCGAGTGCCTCCGCGCTGCCCATGTCGAGCATGCGGCGGCCTTGATCGGTGAGTGCGGCGTCGAGTATCTGTTCGACCTGCTGCAACTCATCGAGCAGTGTTTCGAGTTTGCGCTTCTGCCCAAGCGAGATCGAGGCGCGTGCCAGTTGCTCTTCGCGGAGCCTGACACGGTAGATGGCCCGCAAGCAGGCGACAATCACGCTTTGGTACACCACACCGGCAGTCTGCGGGCCGCTAAGCAATTCCTGCAGCCGTGCAACGACGGGTGAATCTGACTCAGAACTGTCTACGACCTTATCCGCCATAGCAAGCGGTGGTAATCCATTCGGTTTTCGGAGTGGCCGTAGAAACCCAAGCAGTCTATCAGACGTGCTTCCTACGCTCATATATATAAGCGTCTGTTCGCGGATATATCAAGCGCGGCCCAACGGAGGCGTTACAACGATGTTCCGCGCAGGCATACGGGCGGCCCCGCACTCATTCGCTCAACGCATCTTCGATGGCGCGGGCGGAAACGTTGTTTATTCGTCCGCTCTGCAATGCGAACCGTGCCGTCGCCTTGCCCATCGCACGATAAAGAGCGGCCACCTCGGGAGCAAGTTCGTCCAGGAGCTCGAGATGCGTGGTGAGTGTGCCGATGTCTCCGCGTACGAGCGGCCCGGTAAGGGCCTCGCCCGGATCCGCTGCCTCGAAGTTCCGCAGCACCGACTGATGCAGCGCCGCGAGCAAGCTATGCGTGTCATCAAGGCTGACGCCCGAGTCCGTGATCAGATCTGCCGCCATGGCCATAAGCGAGACACTATAGTTGGCGGATAAGGTGACCGCCGCATGCAGCACCTGCTTCTGATGAACGGTGATCGGGAACGGGTGGGCGCCGATTGCTCGCGTAAATGCCGCTCCCCAGGTGACGGCGTCGTCATCCCCCTGAAGCGATACGTGCGCTCCTATAAATGGATCGCTGGTGATCTCGACAGGTGGGAACGAAACGATCGGGTGCAGACTGAGGATGGATGCTCCCTTCTCTCTAAAGGCCGTCAGGTGCGAGGCGGGTGTCGCACCTGATGTGTGGATGGCGATCCGCGGTCTGCCCGGGTACAGCATAGCCGCGATGCGGCCGGCGCATTCTGCTATCGCATCGTCAGGTACCGCCAGAATGATGACGTCGAAATCCGCATCGATGATATCACCGTAGGCGAGAACCGGGACGTCGGGCGGAAGATGTTGCGCCTGGTGCGGCACCCGGCTGACGATACCGGTTTGCGGGATCCCTGCATTCAACAGCCGTCGCACCAGCGCCGTACCGACGCGACCCGCCCCCACAACCAGCACCGATTCTTCAATTACATCTCCCATGGCGGCTTAATGTTCATGTACGAACGGCTTCAAGTAGTTACCGCCTTCCCAAATAAAAACAGCCGCACGAGGCGGCTGTCTGTGGGCCCTACTGGATTTGAACCAGTGACCTCTCGCGTGTGAGGCGAGCGCTCTAAACCCCTGAGCTAAGGGCCCGTAAGGGGCGCCAAGAATACGGATCCACGTCCTCGGTTGTCAAGGATGAACGAGGCGAAACGAGCGCTCCGCCGCATTTTCAAGACGCGGTCTCAGGCTGTCGTTTGCGGGGAGATAGGCAGATGACTGACGAAATCCGGAAAAGCCGAAGCCCGATTGCCAGACTCGATAAACGGGCTCGCGGTCGAATGTGTAAGAGAGAGACGGCTCACCGTTACCCTCGGTACTCACGATGCTCGACTGCTGGGCGCGGACGGTTTCGGTGTCCGCCAGAAGCGAACCGCTCATCAAGCCGGCCAACAGCATCGCGACCATGATGGAGCTTAAGGTGGTGGCCTGGCGGAGACGGTGGCTATTCTCGGTGAGGATCGGCTCCTGAGCCCGCATCATCTCATCCGTGAGCTCTCGTTGCAGCCGGCCGCTGAACCCTTTGGGAGCATTCATGCGCCATCGATAATCGCACAGAATCGCCCGCGTCTGCATCAATTCATTGACATGCTCGGCGAACTCGAGATCGGATTGCAACAGCTCCTCGAATGCACGGCGGGTGACACAATCCATTGTGCCGTCCACGTACTCGCACAGGAGCTCGTCCATGCTCGAATACTTATCGTCGTCAGAGTCTGAGTTGTCGTACCGATCGCACATAGTCCGTTACGTGCATCCTTTACCTGCAAAATTCAGCTAGACAAACAGAAAGGCCGAGCGGAGGATCCCGCCCGGCCTTCTTATTCAAACGTCAGGGAAAACCTGAGGCCTCAGTCGCGCGCAGGCACGTAGACGTCTTTCAAGAGCTGCTGCAGCTTGGTACGTCCACGGTTGATACGGCTCTTAACCGTACCCATGGGCAAGCCGGTGATCTCTGCGATCTCGTCAT
>CBFGYX010000157.1:0-4767 GCA_965653075.1 uncultured bacterium | reverse complement strand
GGTTCGGGTAGTTCTGCTTCAGCGCGTAGCCCTCCGGCAGCATGTGGCGGTCGGTAGAGGTCGATGTAACGCTCATAATCTGCATCCAGTCGAGGTTGATCGGCCCGCCCGTCGTGGAGAACGTGACTTTCCGGACGCCTGCATCGGCAATCGCGAACGTCTCCGTCACGACGTTGTTTTCATCGGGACCGAAAGAAACACTGGGGAAGACAACCTCATCGTCGAGCGAAATCTGCAGATCCTGGGTAGACTCCGCATTATAAAAGATGCGCATGAAGTGATCGCCGCCCGACGGAATGTCGAAGTTCATCGAGACAGAGCCGTTCTCCAGGTTCACCGAAGCGAAACCACGCGGGCAATAGTCGGCGTCGCAGCCTTCCGTTGAGCCATCGTTGTTAGCACCGGGAGCCCGGAGCTCAGCCACAACCTCGCCCGATGCGGGATCCACTATGTCGACTCCCCTCCACTGCGTGTTCTCGGCCCACGAGCTCTGGATGCGGAGTGTGTTCTCTCCGGAAAGGGTCATGACTTCCGACGGCGCCGTGTAGTCCGGCGAACGGTCGGCAAGGTCATCAACGCTGTACTCCAGTTCAACCCACTCGTCGAGAGCACCGCCGTACCCTTCGGCGGGAATAACGAACTGGTCCCAACCCCGAAGGTCGAAGAAACGGTCGCCGTTGAGGATCATGTCAAGGCCGCTCGTTTCACGGCCGGCCATGTTGACGTGCAGACGGATGTCGTATTGCTTCTCTTCCGGAACCTCGAACGTCCATTCGAACGCCGTACCCGGCTGTAGAGTCAACCACGTGTCGCCTTCGAAGCGTTCAACGGTTGCGCCGCCACCGACCTCGCCGTCCTCAAATTCACCGCTGGCAACGACATTCACTTCGGGTGCCGAGACCATGTTCTCGATATCCTCAACATAGCGGTCGCGATTCGCTTCGAAAGTCGCTTTGTCGTCGGGGTACCAGTTCAGGTCGCCAAGCGGCAGATCATCCGTACCTGCAGACCGAAGCGCAGAATTCGAATACGTAAAATCCTCAGGCAGCGGCCACACAAAACCAGATCCTTGGTAGACTGACGGATCCCTGCCCGGGTCCCACTGGTACGGCTCTGCCGGGGTGATGCCGTTACGAAGGTCGCTGATATTAGCAATCATCGCTTCGATGATTCCGTCGGCTACGAGTGTCGGATAAATTGCCAGCTCGGGATTCGTATCCTCGAAAAGATCCTGTGCAACCATGTTATCATGGTTCACGAAAAAGGAGTCCGTAACCTCGTTGAACAGTGGCTGGGCGAGAATTGAATCTGCATAATAAGATGCAAACTGAGGGTCTCGCCATGTAGCCGTATTCGCAAAGACGATCTTACGCTCTAGATTTGTACCGAACTCAGCCGGCAGCTCTGCGATACTGAACAAACCCGCCGTTTCCGTATCGCGGTTAGGCTCAATTTGATCAGCATGGCCTTCACCGTGCCAGAAACCGTTCACCACTATATTATTCGTGAAATACGCTTCGCGCCAGATTGCGCCGGTGTTGATAGAGCGTCCGACGTTAACCAGCGTATTGTGGTTGAATCGAATATAGTTGAGAGGCGCGGCTTCCGACTGGATGACCGTCATGCCAATGTTGAAGAACGTATTGTTCTCAACAATGACTCTATTAGCACCTGAGGCGAACTGGATACCCCGCCCTTCCCACTGCTGCGCCTTGTTGGTGAAGTTCCGGAAGACGGAATTTGTGACAGTTACATCATTGTTCTCGCCGGTAAAGTGCACGAGAGCAAAGTCGCTACGTTCGAAAATTACATTGTCGAAGACAAACGTATGACCCGAGGCGTCGATCTGAATTGGTGTATACGCGGTTGTCAGGCCGGCATCGTCCTGGCCGGTGATCCACAGGTTCTGAAGCGTAATATCGTTCTGCCCAGTGATCATCCGCTGGTCAACCGAGCCGTCGCCCCGGGTTACCATTTGAATTACGGCCGGACCGAAGTCGGTTTCGCCCGGGGGAACGACGTCTTCCGTTTCGCCGATGATCCGCAGGTGGAATCCTGCGTTCTCAATACGGTCCTCATTGTAATATAGACCACCGCGCTTCAGCTGATAGACTCGTCCCTCGGGCCGATTCTCATCGTTTTCTATCGTGTTCCGCAACGCATTTATGATGGGGTTCTCACCGTCAAAGTACTCGACAACACAGACGTCTTCATCCGCTGGGCACGTCGTGTAATCCTGGGCCTGGGCACTGGTCGGCCAGACCAGAAGCGCTACGGCCGCAGCCATGAACAGTTTGTAATACGTGGGCATGTGTGTCCTCCGCGTATGATTTAGTTGGGTCTTGTTGATTCGTCTGAGCCTTTCGGTTGGACGAGTTATGCATAACCGGAGCAAGCAGCCAGCACAGGCAAAGCACACTCCGATAAAGCGTTAGAATCGATACCGGGCACCGATGTCCATACTGAAGCCGTAGTACTCGATATACGTTGGGCTCCCGGTCGGACCACCCTGGAAACTGCGATCTGAACGATTGTTGAGATTATTGAGGTTAGCATATATCTCCAGCCCCTGCATTCGCCCACTGAACTGTTGACGTAAAGTGGCATCAAAGCGAGAGTAGGTACCCGAGAACTGATCCAGCACTGGAACCTGTGCATCAACGGAGGAGACGCGGTCTGTCTGGAACAGATAGGAAACACGCGCCGAAAACCCTCCGATATCGTACCCTACAGTAACGTTTGCAATATGAGCCGGCTGATCAACCATACGACCCGTGCGGGTAGTGTCGAGGGTGACCCACTCGTAGATCGGGCGCGGCGTCCCACATCCCGAAACGCAAACCCGTTCCTGCGTAAAACCCTGATACTCGGTGTCGGATACAATATGTGTATAGTTGAGATTCAAAACGATGCCTTTCAGCACCGACGGCAAATACCAAAAGTTGGTTTGCCAGTCGAGTTCGAATCCGCGATACGTCGCATCGTATTCGTTATTGATAAAGGTATCGATTCGCGGATTGATTGGTTGGCCGGTCCTCGGGTTGACAATCCATTCATCCGGGATGTTCAACCCCGGTAGAACTGGCCGACTTGGCGCACTATAAAAGCGCACCCATATGATGTGGTCTTGGACCTGCTTGTGAAACGCCGATGCCGTAAATAAACCAACCCTTCTCTCATAGATCGACACTGAGGCGTCGTAGTTCGTGGAGACTGACGGACGTAGCTGGGAATTGCCCGCATAGGCAAACTGTTGCTGTGCGTCGATTCGCGAAATTGGTGCATACTGCATGAAACCCGGACGCTGAAGAGTCTTCGTTCTGGCCAGACGCACCTGTAGCCAGTCGTTCGGTTTGATCTGAGCGTGAAACATCGGCAGCCAGAAATCAATCTCGCGTTCGGTAATCAGCGTATCGAGGTCTGTCGGTGCCGCCTGTTCGTTGTTGAGCACAAGCTCTCTATAACGCTGGCCCTGATATCGGGACCAGTCTCCTTCCCAACGAACGCCCGGAATGAATGTCAGATAACGTCCGACATTGAGCTCCGTCATCACGTATGCAGCTTGGTAGCGCTCTTCTCCGCTATAGTCGGAGCCGCGAGATTCGGTTACTACCTCGCGAAACTCGCCGCATTCATAGAGTGCGTCGGATATTTGCCTCGCAAAATCGGGACTGGCTGTATATCCCAGCGGATACTCCCCATCAAGAAAGTTCTCCCGTGAGTAACCGTCGTCAAGAATGTAGATAGGCAGAAGGCTATGATTCCTAGAATGTTCGCCGATGTTGGCGCCATTGAATCCGTCGGGAATCATTTCGTCGACGCACATGATGTACCGATTTACGTTACCGGCCGTGCTACCATACTGAATACCGTTACGTCCAACGCGCTCCTGGTCGTTCATTCGATCGAGCCAGCGCAATTTGCCTCCGACCTTCACGTAACCCGAAAAGGAATCACTGAGTCGATACGGAAGAGAAACATTCAGTTGCATAGCCGTCTGATTCTCATCACGGTTCAGTTCATCAACAAAGACGTCGGCAAGTCCTGTTCTTGCTGAGTCACTGGTTGCGTATTCAAGTATATCCGTTGGATGAGTATTTCGGCCGACGCGGTAATCTCCAAAGTTGAACGCGCTGCTTTCTTGTACGAAATTCCAGGTATAATCCCTCGGATTGGTGCTGCGCGATGCCGTACGCGACACGCCTACATCATACTGTATCCATTCAAAGTCCTGCTCAATACCGAGAGCCGCCGTTAGGATCGATGTACGGTTATCGATCTGATGCATATTGTAATAGTGCCGATTGTCCACCACGCTCATCCCATTGACACGATGGATTCCATCGTTAGTCAATCGGTTGAAAAAAGTATTTCCACTCACGATACCTTTAGGGATCTGGTAATCGAACAGGATGCTTGCTCCCGTGCGCGCGCGTTCGACAACTTCTTCCCGCAGATTTAGCGCGTTGAAGACGATCTCTTGTTCATTAGTCTGCTCATTCGATCGCTGCCGATAGTCGCCGTTGAATTTGTCGGCACTGCGATCGTACCGGTCCGTATTTACCGTAGCGATAATGCCCAACCGATCGCTGAAGAACCGGTTGCTAAGCGTACCCGATACTTTGTAGTTACCGTAGTAGCTCTGTAGCTGATTGTATCCGCCCTGCGCCATCACGTCCACCTCCAGTCCGCTCGGAGCTCGCCGCAATCGAAGATCGACCGAGCCGGCCGTCGCATCGGCATCCATATCTGGCGTGATGGCCTTAG
>CBFGYX010000156.1:0-4803 GCA_965653075.1 uncultured bacterium | reverse complement strand
TTTCGCATCTCGGCGTTCTCCTTCCTCACCGCTCACTGCGACGTACGATTGTACGCCTCATTCGCGGCTCGTCGGACGCCTTGATCTGCAAAATATTTCTGCCGCCTGTACGGCATGTTTATTTCAACACTCTGCTAGGGGTAGTCGCTCAGCTTCAGACGATATACGTTTTATACGAGACCTGTGGTTACACAAGACATGTAGCCAGGCCGGATCTCGACGACGAACATAATAGCTCAGGCATCCATATCGATTTTGGTTGACGGGAAGATCGTAAAACGGGGGCATATCGCCGCGCTGCTTCTGGCAATGCTCATATTCCCCGCATGTACACCGCGGGATGACAGCGGCTTCCTCGACCGTGCGTTGCGCGCGCCATCGGGCATCGTCGAAACGGATGCATCGGGCAGGGTGATCAACCGGCCGGCCGACGACCACGATTGGGAGACCTCACCGCAATTCTACGGCATCCGGGTCGAGCCGGCCTATCCCAATCCGGCGCCATTCAACGCGCGCGTCTACATACCGGTGTCGCTGGATTTCCGGCTCCCGGTGCGCGGATTGAACGTAGAGTGGTGGGTTCAGGAAGAAGGGCGGCTGCGGCTGATCGAGTCGTTTGATGAAGTCTGGGAGCCGCAGCACTACATGCTCACGATCGACGCCCAGTTCAACGGCCCCGGCTTGTACCGGGTGCTCATCACCGACGCGGCCGGCGTGCTGATTTCTTACGGCGACATCGAAGTGGTCGAGCAGCCGATCGGCGAGCAATAAAATCAGAGGCCAGTAATATCAGAGGCCGGTAAAATCAGAGGCCGGTAATAAAGACCAATAAAAAAACCTGCCGGCGCGGGGCAGGCAGGTTCTGAGTAGGAATCCGTGAGAGGCGTTCTGTCCTTTTATCGCATCAATGTGACCTGGCGCGTGGCCACGAAGTCACGGCCCGAGGCCCGATACAGGTAAATACCGCTGGGAAGATTGCCGGCATCAAACGTCAGCACCCGCGTCTCATTGTCTTCCATCGGGCCGTCATAGAGCACCGCCAGACGATGACCGAGCATGTTGTAAACTTCAACGAGCACATGCTGCCGTTCATTCACCGTGAGGCTGAACGTGGTGGAGTTGTTGAACGGGTTCGGGTAGGCCGCCGTCAGCTCATATGCCTGCGCGTTGTCGGCGGAGACAGCGCCTGCCGTCGAGCGAAGCGGCGTCGTTGCCGCAAGCAAGACCATCAACAGCAAAATGAGTGGTAACGCTTTCTGCATCGGCCGGCGGGTTTTCGTTGTACGGGTTATTGTGTGGTGATGGCGGCGAAAGTTAAAGTGGCCTAAACCTCTTTAGGTTTCGCCCACACGAGCCCTCGGTTACAACTCACGTGCCAGTTTTCCGAGAAGTTCGCCAAGATCGGCTTCCAGGATGAGCCGCCGTGCCTGGTCGATGTCCATCCACTGACGCTTACGGAAGCGCGATTCGGGCCACTCGTCGTCGGGAAGGACGCGCTCGACCTCCATCACGTAAACTTCCACGCTTCGCGGCCCCTTGCCGTTCTCGTGGATGTACGTGCCGATGGGATCGTCGGTGACTTTTCCTTCAACCCCGGCCTCCTCGTAGGCCTCGAGCCGCGCTGTTTCTCGTGGTCCGAGTTCGGCTTCGATGTTCCCCTTCGGGATGATCCAGCGTTTGCGGGTCATCGAAGTCACAAGCAGCACTTCGAGTTTGCCGATGTTGTGGCGGATAGGGATGAGTCCGCTCTGCTTACGGCGCGGTTTGGGCGTGGACGATTCCATGGGAGCTGTAGAGGGTGCGATGTTGTCAATGCGTTATCGGGCGAGGAAAACGAGAACGCAACTTTTATCGCGTGAAGTATTGCCGTAATTTCCGGCTGAATCAAACGTCAACCGGCCGAGGACTCGCGGCCACAAAGCCCCCGGCGAGGAGGAAACCGACTTCCGACCAGGCCTCATCTACATAGTGCGACCGGCTCTTGCCGGGGGACGAAGCACCCTCATTCCACGTCCCTTTTCCAGTCTGGATGTCCGCACGTCATGAACGGCCACGTCCTCGTTCTCAACCAGGACTACTGCGCGCTGACGGTTTGTAGCGTCGAGCGCGCCATCATCCTCGTCCTGCTTCATAAAGCCGAGCTCGTCGAAGCGTCAACGTCTCGGGTCATCCGATCGCCGTCAACGCATCTGCCGTGGCCGAGTATCGTTCGGCTAAAGGCCTACGTCTCCGTTCCCTACAAGCGCATCATGCTGTCGCGGAAGAACGTCTTGCGCCGAGACCGCTTTCGCTGCCAGTACTGCTCGGGTCGTGATAAGCTGACGATCGATCATGTGGTGCCCAAGAGCCGCGGCGGGCGAGACACGTGGGAGAATCTGGTAGCCGCATGCACGCGCTGCAACAACAAGAAGGGCAGTCGCACGCCTGAAGAGGCAAATATGCGTCTTCTTCGTAAACCCTTCCGGCCAAGCCATGTAATGTTCATCCGCGATTATGTTGGAAATCTGGATGATACGTGGAAGCCGTACCTCTTCCTTGGTACGCCCGCGTCGTAACACGGCCCTGTCTTGAAGACCGATACCGTACGTTTGATTGCGCGCCTGCTCTGGGTGCTGCCGGCGATCCTGGCATTTCTGGTGATCCACCAGATTATGGTGGGGCTGGATATCCGCGAGACGGTTCGCACCGGCGAGCCCGCCACGGCCGAGGTCATCGAGTTCGACACCACGGAGCGCTCCGAGATCACGTATGCGTACGTCACCCTTCGGGTGCGGATGGCCGACGGACGCGAGTTCGTGAGGGAGCGCATGTCGCTTCCGCAGACGCTCATCGGAGACGTTCGCTACGCGGAAGAGCTGGACGTGATCGTGCGCCCCGGCGCCGACCAGGAGGTCGTGATCCAGAGCATCGGAGAGACACACTGGAAGGTTGCCCTGGGCAACGCGCTGATGAGCTTATTCGGATTCATCATGCTGACGGTGGGCGTCTACGCCTGGAACCGATATCTGTCGCGCTCGGGCGATCCCGGCCGGCAGATCGCGGCGTGAGGATGTGAACTCAGCGGCAGCGGCAATTGGATTCTGCCGCAGATTGTGTCGGGATGGCGGCGGCGGTCATAATGTGCGTCCGGCGTTTGCCGAAAGAGCCGGCCGAGCGAAGTGGAGGCTGGTTTTCTACCGGCCTGCGGCCGTAAACATCGGCTGAGCGTCTCCCGGTTTCTCCCCAAACATAACACGTGATCGGCCGAGCAGAAGGTACCGGACCGTGTGACATCCTGAGTGCTCGCCCTTTATCACTCCGTGTTAAAAGCCTTCGTCGGCCAGCATTTGCACGACGCCTCGGTAGAACTCGTTGGAGTTGAACTCGCTGTTGGGGACGAGCGAGATGCCAACTTCCTGCGCGTGATCGGCGGGAATCGTGCCGAGGAATGTGCCCCACTTGGCACTCTCGACGCTCACGAAGCCGTCGTTGACGCTGTCGCGCTCGTAGAGGATGTTGTTGAGGAATCGGAGGACGGGGTTGATGGGGATTTCGGTGCCTTTGCCGGCCTCGCCCGCATATGACCAGTAGCGCACGGACGGATGGTCGGGCGTTTTCGGATTGAAGACGTTTACGATGTGCTCGGGCCTGAGCTCCGTGACGGCGGTCAGGAAATCGGCCTCGGCGGTGGGCAGTGTCCTGGTGCCGAGCCAGTTGGCGAGCGCGGCGGCGGCCTCGCGGACGCGGTCGGGCTGTTCGGTGGCCCAGTCGGCAATGGCGGAGCCGCGGTGTGGCGTGGAGACGGTAACGAGCGTGGCCACGCGATCGGCCATGCCCAGACGGCTGATGGCGAAGCGGGCGTCGAGCCCGCCCATTGACTGCGCAATGAGGTTGAGCTTGCGGGCGCCGGTTTCTTCGAGCACGGCCTCGAGGTGTTTCTTCCACATAGGTGCGCGGACGGCGACGGTGTTATAAGGCGCTACGTTGGGCGCGAACGCCCAGACGCCATGCAGGCGGAGGTTCATCGCCTCCTCGTGGAGGTGGCCGCCGCGCCGGATGGAAGCAAGCGTGCCGAAGCCGTGCATCAAGACGACGGGGTGGCGGGTCTTGATGAGCGGAGGTTGGGGGAAGGGTTGCACGACGGTGAGACGGGATGCGGTGAGCGAGGTTTTCGGGCGTACGAGCTTGGAAGGATAAGGTGATCGGCAGCTATGGGCCACATCCGTCTCCCGATCCGACGCAGCTCGTCATCCCAGCAATATCATCGCCGTGGCAAGCGCGAGGGGCACGCGGACGTTGTCGTTGAGGATGCGGGGCGAGACCTCGAACAACGTACCGACCAGTGCAACCACGACGACTTGCCAGACGGTAAGCTGGGTAAATGCCGACAGGATTCCGAACGCGACGACGAAGAACGCGGCGGATCCTTCGAGTGTGCGCTGCGACCGTGGCCAGTTGATCTGCCCCCAGATGCGGCCAATAACGGCGGCGGCGGCGTCGGCCAGCATGAACGTGGCGATGGCCAGTGCGGCGATGTTAATGGGGAAGAGGGCCGTGACGAGCAGGGCGGAAATGAGCACCCAGCTGGCGCCGTTGATGACGACGGGTCCGCCGACGGGAGGCAGTTCTTCGCGGCGCATCATGAAGCCGAAGAGCCTGTAAATGAACCGATTGAAGCCCGCGCTGCGCGTGCGCAGGACGTCTGCTGCGATAGCCACGGCGGTGAGCGGCGCGAGAAAGATGAGCGCGATATCGCGGCCGAGCAGCCAGATGCCGATGGGGATGACAAGCGCCAGGAGATGCAGTAGTTTCCGCCCGATTTCG
>CBFGYX010000155.1:0-4830 GCA_965653075.1 uncultured bacterium | reverse complement strand
GGCAACTCTGCAACGATCACGCAGAGCAACTGATGCCAGTTGATGTCGGTCCGCGGCCGGCGAAGTCAGCCGGCTGCCGGCCGGCATCACATGAAGTACCGATTTTAGACACTCATTGAGTAGAACCAGGATTAAGCCAATGAAAAAGCTCTTTACACTAGTATTTGCACTGATGCTCTCCACGGGCGTCGTCATGGCCCAGGACAACGCCGCACTGGCCACCCAGACCGGTGAAGGCAACAGCAGCACCATTGGACAAACCGGCGACCGAAATGTAGCCGATACGCGGCAGGTCGGTAACGATAACGAAGCTTCGATCTCGCAGGTTGGTACGATGTTGCACGCCAACACGGTCTACGGATCGGGAGAAGCCGGGCGCGGACCGTGGGGCATCACGCAAACGGGTAACGCAAACTCCGGTGCGATCCAGCAGGAAGGAACCGGCGTCCGAGCAGGCATCACGCAGACCGGTGATGCCAACACCGCTACGCTGTCGCAAGTCGGATCGAAGCCACTGAACGCGTATATCACACAGATCGGCGAGGGCAACGCAGCATCGATCGACCAGAGCGGTAGCTGGGGCAACATCAATGTCGAACAGGTCGGCACCCAGAATGTCGCGAACGTCACGCAGAACAGCCTCGGCGGCCAGAACGCAACACGGTCCTCAATGTCGATTTACTCAGAGGGCGACGGCAACACCGTAGCTGGTTCACAGGAAGGCTATTTGAACGCCATTGGATCAGGTGCGGACTTCGGTGTTGAACAGTCAGGCGATTCGAACCTGGCCATCTTCATGCAGGAAGGATCCGGTCACAGCATGGTAATCGGCCAGTATGGTAGCCAGAACGGCGCCGGAGTTAGCCAGACGGGTAGTGGTCATTTCGCCACGGTCAACCAGAGCGGCGTGGGCAACACGGCACTGGTTATGCAGAGTAACTGAGCACTTGCCGGCCGGTCGATCGCGGCCGGCGCGCTTAATCATAACTGACTGAAGACCGGCAGGTAGGGTCCGCGGCGAGACGTATATTATTCTTCGCCGCGGGCCCGCTTGCTCATCTTGAAACTCCGACCCCGATGCTCCCGTCATCCCGCACCGCCATGCGTACACACCTCGCCATCATCGGTGTGATCATCCTCACCGGTTTAATCGGCAGGCCGCTCGCGGCACAGTCGCTCGGAAACGAGGACCTGCACATCCAGCAGGTCGAAACCGAAGTGATGGAGGGGTCGCCTGCGCAGGAGGTGGCGATGAACACCATCATGGAACGCCTCCGGGCCGGGGAACGCGCGATTCTCGACGCACACACCATCCGGGGCTCCGGCGTGGGAGGCAATTTCGCGGCTGTCGGGCAGGAGGGTGATGACAACACGGCGTCCGTCACTCAGATCGGTCTGTCGAACATCGCGGTGATGTATCAGCAGGGCACGGGGAATTCGGCCGCTATCGAGCAAAGAGGGGACGGCAATATATTTGGCGCATGGGTCATTGGTGCCGGCAATCAGCTAAACGTACTGCAGCAGGGCACCGACAACGTGTACATGCTCGACTTTGTGGGGGACAACCTCGATCACGCCGTCCAACAGATCGGAAATGGCATCGAGGCGATTCAGACGGGCAGTGCTCGTCGTCCCTTCAGCATCGAACAGCGTGGCTCGGGCATGAGCATCCGTATAGACCACAAAACACCCTGAGCCGGAAGGAATAAGCTGAGTTTTTGCTTCCTACGGCCAGGCTGACCCCGATCCGAGCAGTCGACTCTATTAATTATCTCGCGAACAGCGACAAGTCGATACTCTCGCCGATGAGCTGATGGCCTTGTTCATTGGGGTGGAGATGATCTCCGGTGTCGGCCTCGGCGCGTAGTCGCGATGGGTTCTCAGGATCGCGAAGAGCCTCATCAAGATCGATGACGGCATCGAATCGCCCGCTGGTACGGATCCATTCGTTGACGGTCTGTCGTGCCGTCTCACGCTCGGGCATGTCGTAAAAGGAATCGCCGAACGGCAGGATCGTGGCGCCGTACGTGCGGATACCCGCGGCGGACGCTTCATCCACCATCCATGAATAAGCGTCGATCAGCGACTGTGCGACGGAGTCGGCGTTCTCGGCCGAGGCCTGCCCGATGTCGTTGACGCCGTGCAGAATGATGAGCCACCGGGCGCCGTCTCGGTCGATCACATCGCGTTCAAAACGGTCGACGGCGGCTGGGCCGAGGCAGGGACGCAGAACGCAGTTCCCGCCGGTGCCCATGTTCAATACGCCGACGTTCGATGTTTCGGGGTTCGACTGCAAGCGTCCAGCCAGGACATCCGGCCACCGGTTCTGCTTGTTTGTGCCTGACCCCCGACCATCCGTGATCGAGTTGCCGAGCGTGACAACGGCTGCCGCGGGTTCCGTTGGAAACACGTCGATCCCCCCGATGACGTACCAATGGTCAGTCAGAACGGCGTCAGACAGATCCTCGACGTCGATGGCGTCGCCTGTTTCGATGTAGGATGTCGTTCTCGATCCCGGGTGGCCGGTGAGGTCGGAGGGTACTTCGCCGAATGAGAGCGTCAGTGCGATGGTATCGAGAGGACGAAGTTCAAAGGGAATGACGTCGGAAACAACATCCTCGCCGGGCGCCAGGGTCACGCCGGCTTCCCCGTCGAATGTTACGCCGGCCTGCGTGTCAGGATCGATGCTCCCTCCGCTGACAGAACGCGCTATCGATGCTGCGTTGATCGTCAGAGGACCGTTTCCATATTCGTTCGAGTAACTCACGCGAAGCGAGTCGCCACCGACGGATACGCGGACGATCTGTCGGATCGTATTACCGGATAACCCCGGCTCAGGCGGCATGTTGTGCGGCTCGGTTAGCTGGAGTGCCGTTGCCCATGTGCCGACCCAGTCGGCGGCGTCGGAATCTGATGTCTCTGAATTAGAAGTACAGGCCGTGAGCGTGATGCTCGTCACGAGGGCGACGAACAACAAAACTCGCTGAAGCGACGAACAGAATGGCATATCGAAGGGGAGGGAGGTTGGTCGAATGAGGCGCTAATCTAATGTGAGGCCGGCGACAAAACACGCGAACGGGAATGGGACACCACCCCGCAGAAAAACAGCCGGCCGCCACAAGGCAACCGGCCGCACTCGAATCGACGTCTCGATTGCTACCGAATGAGCGTCATCAGACGGTTGCTCGTCTGGTCACCGGCCTCCATACGGGCGATATAAACTCCCGGTGCGACGATCCGCCCGGACGCATCGCGGCCGTCCCACACGCCCGCCGTTCTCCCGCTTGAGATCGGAGCGTTGATGAGTTCTCGCACAAGGGCACCCGTCACATCATAAATGCGCAGGCTCATGGGTGAGGTCTGGGCGAGGTCGTACTCGATGACGGTCTCTGAACTGAACGGGTTCGGATAGTTGATGAGGTCACCCGATCGGCTGCCCGGCGCGATCTCAGATGCGCTTAGCACAGTGTGGTCCCACCGTATCCACCGGTCGAGATCCGGCTCGAAGGGTGAGACTTCGACCCCCCGGGTGTCTACGGCCTCGTCGTGCAGCAGGAAGCGATCGACAAAGTCTTCGACATGCTTTCGCTGCGTGTCGGACACCTGACAGTGGCCATGGCCGTCCGTGATTACAAATCCGAATCGGTCCGGGACGTCGAGCGCTTCCCACACCGTCTGTGCCGCCTTACTCGAAACGTGGGCCGACTCATCCGCCATCCATTCATAGTCGGCGTTGCCCAGCACGATCATTGCTCGCGGCGCAACCATCGCCACCAGCTCGTGGTGATCGTAGGGCATCCGGTAGATGTTGTTGCGGAAGGTATTGATGAAGGTGTTCTTGAACCACGAGCCGTTCGTATTTCCGACACCCTCGCGGCTGCCGTCGAGCGAATTCGTGACGCGCCATGACGCCGCGCCGCCGCCTCCCGGCTCTTGAGCGATGGTCAGCGCGATTCGCTCATCGAAGGCGCCCGAAAAGAGTGCGATTTTACCCGCGAATGAACATCCCGTCATTCCGATTCGGGAGAGGTCGAGATCGAGCTCCGGCACCTGCTCGAGCGCATCGATCAGCCGGCTGACGCCCCACGACCACCCTGCAAACTTGCCGATCGTCCGCGGATACAGGTCATAGAACGGTCCGCTGCGCGAGCCGCTCTGTGCATCGGGCCCGGAGATATCGGCAAAGTTGAAACCGACCATCGCGATGTCCCGCGACGTAAAGATGTCGGCGGGAAGGCTACCGATCATCCCGAAAAACTCAACGCCGATCACGACAGGAAAGGGGCCGTCGCCTTCAGGTAGTCTTACCGTGGAAGTTAATGTGAGAGGTTTTCCATCCTCTTCGATCTCGATCGTCAGGCGGCCGTCCTCATAACTGACCTCCATCTTCTCAGGCGGCGCCGGGCGATCGCCCATTTCATAATGTTGAAGTTCGGCGCCAATTTCGGCCCGCCGGCATCGCCAGTCAGATTTATTCTGGATGCGACCTCTCGTCGCGTCTGACCACTCGAACGGGTCCGGCAGTGCACTATAGGACGTCAGGTCGTTGATACCCGGCAACGGAGGGGCGGGGCAATCCTCACCAGTGTTTTCCACATCATAGACGTAGGGCATCTGCTGGGCGCGGGCATCCTGCGGTAGGATGATGGCCACGGCGGCAAGCAACAAACACCAAAGGCGGATTATAGAATGATACATGTACCTATAACGGATGATGAGCGCACGAAATCGGCCGTGCTTGGGGAGAGGTCGCAAGAATCACTCGTCAAATCCCAAGCTGGGGATAAGGTGATCTTATGACCACACGGCTATAAGCTCGTTTATATCGAA